>JAEERN010000037.1 GCA_016285815.1 Clostridiales bacterium | reverse complement strand
CGGAGTTCCGGGACTGAAGCGGCGCCGCGTTCAGAAAAACAGAAGAACGTTCCGCCTTTCCCGCCGGGATCTCCCCGGCGGGAAAGTTTTTGCGCCGCCGGAGGCGGCGCGGCGGTTGCACTTCCGCGGCGGATGCGGTATAATAAAGAAAACAGGGCGAAAGGGGAGAACGGCGCGGGATGATCTACATGCTGGAGGACGACGACGGCATCCGGAACCTGGTGCTGTACGCGCTGAACGGCGCGGGACTGGAGAGCGAGGGCTTCGACCGCCCCGGCGCGTTCTACGCCGCCATGCGCCGCCGGCCCTGTTCGCTGCTGCTGCTGGACGTGATGCTGCCCGAAGAGGACGGCCTCACGGTGCTGAAAAAGCTGCGGGCGGACCCGCTTACGGAAAAGCTGGCCGTCATCCTTCTGACGGCCAGGGGAACGGAGTACGACCGGGTCCTGGGGCTGGAGTGCGGGGCGGACGACTATGTGACCAAGCCCTTCAGCGTGCTGGAGCTGCTGGCCCGCGTGCGGGCGCAGCTTCGGCGGATCCCCGAGGAGCAGGACGAGGTTCTCTGCGCGGGACCGGTGCGCCTGTCGGAAAAGGAGCACCGGGTCGAATCCTGCGGCGAGGCGGTGGCGCTGACGCCCAAGGAGTTCAGCCTGTTGGCGCTGCTGATGCGGAACCGGGGCGTCGCTCTGACGCGGGACGCCATCCTGGAGCGGGTCTGGGGCTATGCCTTCGACGGCGAGAACCGGACGGTGGACGTGCATATGCGCTCGCTGCGCGCCAAGCTGGGCGCCGGGGGCGGCGTCATCGAGACGGTGCGCGGTGTCGGCTATCGCATCAGCCGGCAGACTTGACGGCGCGCGGCAGATTTAACAGGATCTTAACACAGCCCGGCAGGCGCTTTTAACCGCCGGGGGGTATAATATCCGCAGAATACTGCGGAGGTGCGGTTTTGTGACCATATACGACGGATTGAATCTGATCGGCGGGCTGGCCCTGTTCCTGTTCGGCATGAACACCATGGGCAGCGCGCTGGAAAAACGCGCGGGCAATCAGCTGAAGGGTGTGCTGGGACGGGTCACCTCCAACAAGCTGACGGCCTTTCTGCTGGGCGTGGTCGTGACTGTGATCATGCAGTCCTCGTCCGCCAGCACCGTCATGGTGGTGGGCTTCGTGAACTCCGGCCTGATGACGCTGGATCAGGCCACCGGGGTCATCTTCGGCGCCAATCTGGGCACGACGGTCACCTCGTGGATCCTGTCGCTGACGGGCATCGAGGGAGATTCGCTGTTGCTCAATCTGCTGAAGCCCACGTCCTTCACCCCGCTGATCGCGCTGGCCGGCATCGGGCTCTATATGTTCCAGAAGAACAAGAACCGCCGGGACACGGGCCTGATCCTGCTGGGGTTCTCGCTTTTGATGTTCGGCATGGAGATGATGTCCTCGTCCGTCAAGGGACTGCAGGCCGTTCCGGGGTTCACGCGGGTCCTGACCATGTTCGAGAACCCGATCCTGGGCGTGCTGGTGGGCGCCGCGGTCACCGCGGTGATCCAGTCCTCGGCCGCCTCGATTGGCATCCTGCAGGCGCTGACCGTCACCGGCGGCGTGACCTATTCCGCGGCCATCCCCATCGTCATGGGCCAGAACATCGGCACCTGTGTCACCGCACTGATCTCGTCGGCGGGCACCAACCGGAACGCCAAGCGCGCCGCGGTGATCCATCTGAGCTTCAACGTCATCGCCACGGTCGTGCTGCTGCCGCTGTACTATCTGCTCAACGCCCTGTTCCAATTCCCCTTTGCCTCGGCGGCGGCCAATCAGGTGGGTATCGCCATTCTGCACACGGTGTTCAAGCTGGCGGCGCTGGCGCTGTTGATGCCTCTGTCCGGCCTGTTGGAAAAGCTGGCCTGCTTCCTGGTCCGGGACAAGGCCTCGGCGGAAGAGGAAGAGCATTTCAGCCTTCTCGACGAGCGTCTGCTGACGGCGCCGGCCGTCGCGCTGGAGCGAAGCCGGACGGTGACCGCCGAGATGACGCGCCTGTCTGTCGAGGCCATGACGCTTTCGCTGGACATGCTGGGCAGTTATGACAAGAAGACCGCGGAAAAGATCCGTGCCAATGAAGAGCTGGCGGACAAATACGAGGACCGGCTGGGCTCGTATCTGCTGAAAATCTCCAACCGCTCCCTGAGCGAAGAGGACAGCGCCCGGCTGACGGAGCTTTTGCACCTGATCGGCGATCTGGAGCGCATTTCGGACCACGCGGTGAACATGCTGGAGTCCGCCGAGGAGATCCGGGACAAAAAGATCTCGTTCTCCGGGGCTGCCAAGGCCGAGATCGGCGTTCTGACGGCGGCCATCCGCGAGATCCTGGATCTGTCGGCCCGGTCCTTTGTCGAGAACGACCTCAGCGCGGCGGTCATGGTCGAGCCGCTGGAGCAGGTCATCGACAAGCTGGAGGACCGGCTGAAGCACGAGCACATCAACCGGCTGAAGCGGGGCGAATGCTCCATCGAGATGGGCTTCATCCTGTCCGACATCTTGGGCAATCTGGAGCGCGTTTCGGACCACTGTTCCAACATCGCGGGCTGTATCCTGGAGACGGGCCACGGCTCGATGGACGTCCACAGCTATCTGCGCGGCGTCAAGAGCGGGGACAGCGAATTCACCGACTATTACACTTATTTCGACACGAAGTATTCGATCTGAAGAGCGGGGTGGGACCTTGTACCGAAAGACCTTCTGGGTGACCGCGCTGATCGCGGTGGTCCCGACGGCCGCGGTCGCAGTGCTGGGCGCCGTGCTGCTGTGGAACGTCGACCGGTTCGGCGCGGCGGCGGCCGT
>JAEERN010000251.1 GCA_016285815.1 Clostridiales bacterium | reverse complement strand
AGTGAGGCGCTTTTCCTCTTTCACCTTTGCCACGGGACATGCCTGCAGGTTCTCTTTCCCTGCCAGCGCAAGAAAGGCCTCCACATCCTCCGCAGAGACAACAACGGCCATACGTTCCTGAGATTCGCTGATGGCAAGCTCCGTTCCGTCCAGGCCGTCATATTTCTTGGGAACGGCGTTTAAGTCGATGTCCAGGCCGTCGGCAAGCTCTCCGATGGCGACAGAGACGCCGCCCGCGCCGAAGTCGTTGCAGCGCTTGATCATGCGGCAGGCATCTCCGTTGCGGAACAGCCGCTGCAGCTTGCGCTCCTCCGGGGCGTTTCCCTTCTGTACCTCCGCCCCGCAGGTTTCTACAGAGTGCTCCGTGTGAGCCTTGCTGGAACCGGTGGCGCCGCCAATGCCGTCACGGCCTGTCCCGCCGCCGAGCAGGATCACCACGTCTCCCGGCTCCGGCGTCTCTCTGCGCACATTGGCCGCGGGCGTCGCCGCGATGACTGCGCCGATCTCCATGCGCTTGGCCGCATAGCCGGGATGATAGATCTCGTCCACGATGCCCGTGGCCAGCCCGATCTGGTTGCCGTAAGAGGAATACCCCGCCGCGGCGGTGGTGACCAGCTTTCGCTGGGGCAGCTTGCCCGGCAGCGTCTCGGACAGGGGCGTCAGCGGATCCGCCGCCCCGGTGACGCGCATGGCGCCGTAGACGTAAGCCCGTCCCGACAGGGGGTCCCGGATGGCGCCGCCGATGCAGGTGGCCGCGCCGCCGAAGGGCTCGATCTCCGTGGGGTGGTTGTGGGTCTCGTTTTTGAACAGCAGCAGCCACGGCTCCCGCGTCCCGTCCACCGTCACGTCGATCTTGACGGTACAGGCGTTGATCTCTTCGCTCTCGTCCAGCCGGTCCAGCTTTCCCTGCGCCTTCAGCGCCCGGACGGCCAGAGTGGCCACATCCATGAGGCAGACGGGCTTCGTGCGGCCCAACGACTTCCGGACGGCCAGATAGTCCGCATACGCCTTTTCCAGCAGCGGATCCTCGAAGCGCACCTCGTCGATGATCGTTCCGAAGGTGGTGTGGCGGCAGTGGTCCGACCAATAGGTGTCGATCATGCGGATCTCGGTCAGCGTGGGATCGCGCCGCTCCTCGTCCCGGAAATACCGCTGTAAAAAGGCGATGTCGTCCGCGTCCATGGCCAGCCCGTACCGGCCGAGGAACGCTTCGAGCCCCGCCCGGTCCAGCGCGGTGAAGCCGTCCAGCGTCGGCACCTCGGTGGGCACGTCGTAGACGGCGGCCAGCGTCTCCGGCTTGTCCAGCGCGGCCTCCCGCGCTTCCACCGGGTTGATGACGTATTTCTTGATCTCGCCCAGCTCGGTCCCGGTCAGCGCGCCGTAGAGCACGTAGACCTTCGCCGTCCGGACCAGCGGCCGCTCGCCCTGGGCGATGAGCTGGATGCACTGGGCCGCCGAGTCGGCGCGCTGGTCGAACTGTCCCGGCAGATACTCCACGGCGAAGATCGCCGCGCCGTCCGCCGGCGCCGAGCCGGAGATCCGGTCCAGCTGCGGCTCGGAAAACACGGTGCGGCAGGCGTACTCGAACAGCTCCGGCGCGATGTTCTCCACGTCATAGCGGTTCAGCACGCGGATCCCGGTCACCCCCGGGATCCCCAGAAGCGTCCGCACGTCGTTCTCCAGCGCGCGCGCCTCCAGCGCCAGCTCTTCTTTTTTCTCCACAAAAATCCGGTAGACCAAGCGCTTACCTCCCTGCGGCCAGCGCTCTCGCGCCGATATCGTTCCGGTAGCTGGCGTTTTCGAACCGGATGCGCTTCACCAGCGCATAGGCCCCGTCCACAGCGCCCGCCAGCGTCGGTGCCACGGCCACGGCTCCCAGCACGCGCCCGCCGGCGGTGACCAGACGGCCGTCCTGCTCCGCCGCGCCGGCCACATAGACGCGGTCCGCCGCGTCCGCCGGGATCTCGATGGGAAAGCCCTTTTCATACTTCTGGGGATAGCCCCTGGACGCCATGACCACACAGCAGGCCGACCGGTCGGAGAACTTCACCTCGACCTCGTCCAGCCGCCCCTCGGTCACGGCCCGCATGACAGTCAGCAGATCGCTCTCCAAAAGCGGCAGCACCACCTGGGTCTCCGGGTCGCCGAAGCGGCAGTTGTATTCGATGACCTTCGGTCCGGCGGGGGTCAGCATCAGGCCGAAGTAGAGACAGCCGCGGAAGGTCCGCCCCTCGGCATTCATGGCCTCGACGGTGGGCCGGAAGATGGTCCGCATGCACTCCTCCGCCACCGCGGGGGTGTAGTACGGGTTCGGCGCCACGGTCCCCATGCCGCCGGTGTTGAGACCCGTGTCCCCGTCGCCGGCGCGCTTGTGGTCCATGGACGAGACCATGGGCACCACGGTCTTGCCGTCGGTAAAGGACAGCACGGACACCTCCGGCCCGGTCAGGAACTCTTCGACGACCACGCGCGCGCCGCTGGCGCCGAAGATCCGGTCGCCCATCAGAGCGCGAACGGCGGCCTCGGCCTCTTCCCGCGTCTGGGCGATGAGGACGCCCTTGCCCAGCGCCAGCCCGTCGGCCTTGACCACGGTCGGCAGCGGCGCGGTGCGCACGTAAGCCAGCGCCGCGTCCATGTCGTCGAAGATCTCACAGGCCGCCGTGGGGATGCCGTACTTCTTCATCAGCCGCTTGGCGAAGACCTTGCTGCCCTCGATCACCGCAGCTTCGGCCCGCGGGCCGAAGCAGGGAACGCCCTCCGCCTCCAGCGCGTCCACCGCGCCCAGCACCAGCGGATCGTCCGGCGTGACCACCGCGTAGTCCACGCGGTGCTCGCGGACGAAGTTCACGAGGCCCGCCACGTCCGTGGCCTTGACCGGGAAGCACTCCGCGTCCCGGGCGATGCCCCCGTTGCCCGGCAGAGCGTAGATCCGCTCCACCTCCGGGTTCTCGCGCAGCTTTTTGATGATCGCGTGTTCCCGGCCGCCGCCGCCGACCACAAGAAGGTCCATTTCCCGTCCGCCTTTCTCTCTGTCTGTCTTCAGCTCAATGGTGGAACAGCCGCATGCCCGTGAAGGCCATGACCATGCCGTACTTGTCGCAGGCCTCGATGACGCTGTCGTCCCGGATGGAGCCGCCCGGCTCCGCCACATAGCGGACGCCGCTCATGCGGGCGCGCTCGATGCTGTCCGAGAAGGGGAAGAACGCGTCCGACCCCAGCACGGCCCCGTCCAGCCCGTCCAGATAGGCCCGGATCTCTTCCGCAGTCAGAGGCTCGGGGCGGACGGAGAAGTACTTCTGCCAGTTGCCGTCGGCGCAGACGTCCTCTTCATTCTTGTTGATATAGCCGTCGATGACGTTGTCCCGGTCCGGACGGCCCAGGGTCTCCAGGAACGGCAGGGCCAGGACCTTGTCGTGCTGGCGCAGGAACCAGGTGTCCGCCTTGGTGCCCGCCAGACGCGTGCAGTGGATGCGGGACTGCTGCCCCGCGCCGACGCCGATGGCCTGTCCGTCGTAGCAGAAGCAGACGGAGTTGGACTGGGTGTACTTCAGCGTGATCAGCGAGAGGATCATGTCGCGGACCGCCTCTTCGGGCATGTCCTTGACCTTGGTGACCCGGTTGGCCAGCAGCTCGCGGTCGATGCGGAAGTTGTTGCGGCCCTGTTCAAAGGTGATGCCGAAGACCTGCTTGCGCTCCACCGGGTCCGGCACGAAGGACGGGTCGATGGCCACCACGTTGTAGTTGCCCTTTTTCTTGGTCTTCAGGATCTCCAGCGCCTCCGGCTCATAGCCCGGGGCGATGATGCCGTCCGAGACCTCCCGGGCCAGCAGACGCGCGGTGGTCACGTCGCACACGTCCGAAAGGGCGACCCAGTCGCCGAAGGAGCACATGCGGTCCGTGCCGCGGGCGCGGGCGTAGGCGCAGGCCAGCGGGGACTCGTCCAGCCCCTCGATGTCGTCCACGAAGCAGGCCTTTTTCAGCTTGTCGGGCAGAACGGTGCCCACCGCGGCCGAGGTGGGGCTGACGTGCTTGAAGGACGTGGCGGCGGGCAGGCCCAGCGCCTCTTTCAGCTCCTTGACCAGCTGCCAGGAGTTGAAGGCGTCCAGAAAGTTGATATAGCCGGGGCGGCCGTTCAGGATCTCGATGGGAAGGTCCGACCCGTCGTGCATGTAGATCTTCGCCGGCTTCTGATTGGGGTTGCAGCCGTACTTCAGCTCAAATTCCTTCATGTTCGCGTCTCCCTTTCTTTATCGGTTCTTGTTGATGAGGCGGGTCTCGGAGGTACCCGCGGCAAGGTTGGTATAGCGGACGTAGAGCGAGATCTTGTTGTCGGGGTCCAGCGCGTCCCACAGGCTGTCGGTAAAGGCGTCGATGTCGTTCGGGATCGCGACGCGCTCCGGCTCGCCCTGGAAGGTGGGGATGGGCGAGCCGTCGCAGACGTAGGTGTGCAGGAAGTGGCCCAGACCCGCCGCGGACGGATACGCAAAGGTGAAGCGGGCGCAGGCGGAGCCCTCGGCGTCCACGCTCTTGAGGATGCTCATCTCATAGGAGAAGTCCCCGTTTTCAAAGGTCAGCATGCCGCTGATGCGGGGGGTGTAGTTCGGGGCGTCCGGCTCGAACGCGCGGCCGGCCAGCGCCTCGGAAAAGCTCTTGCCCGCGGCCAGGCCCTCGACGACCGTGTCCGTCTGGTTGCCGTTGGTGACCACCAGCCGGTTTTCCCACGGGCGGACGGCGGCGTAGATGATCAGGCTGGGGTCCACCACCTTCGACGCGTCGAAGGGCTCGGTGAAGACGGCCCCGTCCTTCTCCGCGAACACGCGGTTGCGGCTGTTGGCGCTGCGGCCCATGATGAAATACGCGGCGCAGGCCTTGGTCCCGTCGGCGCTCTTGCCGATGACGATGCCGCGGCCCACATAGGAATTCCCGCGGATCAGCCCGGCGATGTCGTGGATCTCGTAGATGTTCATATGCGCAAACCTCACTTTTTCCGGTTTTTTTCTTTCAGGATCTGACCGCAGACCTTTTCCACGGCGGCGGGCAGCAGCTTCCACTCGGCCTGCCGCATGACCCGCTTCTGAAGCGTCTCCGGCGTGTCGTTCGGCCGGACGGCCACGGCCTTCTGCAGGATGATCTCGCCGCCGTCGGGGATCTCGTTGACGAAGTGGACCGTGGCCCCGGTGAGCTTGACGCCGCGCGCCAGCGCGGCCTCGTGGACCCGAAGCCCGTAAAAGCCCTTTCCGCAGAACGCGGGGATCAGGGACGGGTGGACGTTGACGATGCGCCGCGGCCGGCGGGACGTGAAGTCCTCGCTCAGGATGGACAGAAATCCGGCCAGCACGATGACCTCGGCGCCGCAGGCGTCCAGCTCCCGCTCCAGCGCGGCCTCAAAGGCCTGCTGGCTGCCGGCCTCCCGCCGGGACACCGCCTTGGCGGGGATCCCGGCCTGCGCGGCCCGGGTCAGGGCATAGGCGTCCGGCGTGCTGGACAGCACGGCCGCGATCCGCCCCGAGACCAGCTTTCCCGCCGTCTGGGCGTCGATCAGCGCCTGGAGATTCGTGCCGCCCCCCGAGACGAGAACGGCGATCCGAACGGGATCAGCCACGGGCTTTCGCCCCCTTTCCCAATTTCATCAGCAGCGGCAGCAGCATGCCGCCGGCGGCGTTGCCCAGCAGCACGGTGCCGAGGAAGCCCAGCGAACGCAGGGTGAAGCTCCTGGCGGCGGCAAAGTAGAACATGTCCGCGATGGAGTGCTCGAACCCCGCCAGGATGAACACCGGGATGCAGAACAGGATGCCGACCACCGTGTTCCGGTCGCGGTAGATGCTGACGGCCAGATACATCAGCACCCCGCAGAACGCCGCGCGGATCAGGGTCTGGGCAAAGGCCTGCTCCAGCCGCGCGGCGCAGGCGGTCTCCGCCGCCGCGCCCAGCGCCGGCAGCGCGTACCGCACCGCCAGACCGCAGACCGCCGTTCCCGCGGCGTTGCCCAAAAGTCCCCACAGCAGCACCGAGACGCTCTCCCGGTCGTGGGCCTCCGGCAGAAAGCCGATCTTGCCGGTGAACAGCGAATAGCCCTTGAGACAGATGCACAGCAGCGCCACGGTGAACAGCACCGCGCCCACCGGCCTGCTCTCGCTGGCCAGAAACACACTTCCTCCGATGGAGATCAGGATCCCCGCGGCAGCGCCGGACGCCAGTTTGTTCAGCACAGCTCAATCCTTTCGTCCGAGGCGCGGATCTCGCCGATACAGTAGGCGTCCTCCCCCGCCGCGCGCAGGATCGCCAGCGCGCGGTCGGCCTGGTCCGCCGGAACGACGACGCTCATGCCCACGCCCATGTTGAAGGTGTTGAACATATCCCGCTCGTCGATTCCGCCCGTCCGGGCGATGAGATCGAAGATCGGCAGCACGCGGACGGCGCGCTTTTCGATGCGCGCGCCGAGCCCCTCGGGGATGCTGCGCGGGATGTTCTCGTAAAAGCCGCCGCCGGTGATATGGGAGATGCCCCGGACGGAAACGGACCGCAGCAGCTCGAGCACCGGCTTCACATAGATCCGGGTCGGCGTCAGCAGCGTCTCGCCCAGCGACTTCCCGCCCAGCTCGTCCACCGGAGCGTTCAGGTCGCGCCGCTCGACGTCGAACACCTTGCGGACCAGCGAAAACCCGTTGGAGTGGACGCCTGAGGACGGCAGAGCGAGGACCGCGTCCCCCGCCCGCATGGTCTTGTTGTCGATGATGGCCCCGCGGTCCACCACACCGGTGCAGTAGCCGGCCAGATCGTACTCGTCGGCCGGGTAAAAGCCCGGCATCTCGGCGGTCTCGCCGCCGATCAGCGCCGCGCCCGCCTGGACGCACCCGTCGCAGACGCCCTTGACCACGGCCTCGATCCGCTCGGGCACGTTCTTGCCGCAGGCGATGTAATCGAGGAAGAACAGCGGTCTGGCGCCGCAGCAGATGATGTCGTTGACGCACATGGCCACGCAGTCGATGCCGACGGTGTCGTGGCGGTCCATCAGAAAGGCCAGCTTCAGCTTGGTGCCGACGCCGTCGGTGCCGCTGACCAGCACCGGCCGCTTCAGACCGGTCAGATCCAGCTCGAACAGTCCGCCGAAGCCGCCCACGTCCGAGCAGACTCCGGGCGTCAGCGTGGCGGCGATGTGTTTCCTCATCAGCTCAACGGCGCGATAGCCGGCCGTGATGTCGACGCCGGCGGCGGCGTAGCTGTCAGATCGGGACTGGGTGTTCATGATCGTCTATTCCTTTCCGTTCCAGCAATAGGTGCACAGGTCGCAGGGGGACAGGCCGATGGCCCGGATCACCCCGTCGATGGACTGGAATTCCAGCGAGGCAAAGTTGAACCGCTCGCAAAGGGCCTTCCGCAGAGCCCTGCCCCGCTCGGTGGAGGCGTCGCTGTACTCGTCCAGATGGGCAAGCCCCTCGTCCCCCTCCCGCTCGTCGATGATGCGCCGGGCGATCAGCTCCATGTCGCCGGTGGCGCGGGAGAAGTTCAGGTATTTACAGCCGTACAGGATGGGCGGACAGGCCGAGCGCATGTGGACGGCCTTGGCCCCGTTCTCGTACAGGAATTCCACCGTCTCGCGCAGCTGGGTCCCGCGGACGATGGAGTCGTCCACGAACAGCAGGTTCTTCCCCTTGATCAGCTCTTTCACGGGGATCTGCTTCATCTTGGCGATCTTGTCCCGGTCGCTCTGGCGGGCCGGCATGAAGCTGCGCGCCCAGGTTGGCGTGTACTTGATGAACGCGCGGGCGAAGGGAAGCCCGCTCCGGTTGGCGTATCCGATGGCGTGCGGCGTGCCCGAATCGGGGACCCCGACCACGTATTCCACGCCCTCGGCGTTGCGCGCCGCCGCGTCGTTCTCGGCCATGATGGCCCCGTTGCGATAGCGCATGACCTCCACGTTGACCCCCTCGTAGGTGGACGTGGGATAGCCGTAATAGCTCCACAGGAACGAGCAGACGCGCTTTTTCGTCCCTGGCTCGGCCAGCCGGGTGAAGCCGTCGGGCCGGATCTCGACGATCTCGCCCGGGCCCAGCTCGCGCACCTCGTCATAGCCCAGCTTCTGGAACGCGAAGGCCTCGGACGCGGCGCAGCAGCCGTCCGCGTCCTGCCCCAGCGCGATGGGAAGCCGCCCCAGCCGGTCGCGGGCGGCGATCAGCGTGCCGTCGTCCCGCAGCACCAGGATGTTGGCCGTCCCGTCGATGACTTCCTGCGCGAAGCGGATGCCCTCGGTGAAGTCCTTTTTCAGATCGATCAGAGCCGCCACCAGCTCGGTGGCGTTGACCTTGCCCCCGGTCATGGCGTCGAAATGCCCGCCGCCGGCGAGACAGCGTCCGATCAGCTCGGCGGCGTTGTTCACGATGCCGACGGTGCAGATGGCGTACGTTCCCAGATGCGACCGGATCAGCATGGGCTGGGGATCCGAGTCGCTGATGCACCCCACGGCCGAGGTGCCCTTCATCTCTTCGAAGATATGCTCGAATTTGGTCCGGAACGGAGCGTTTTCGATGTTGTGAATCTGCCGCTGAAGACCGATCTCCCGGTCGAAAGCGGCCATGCCGCCGCGCCGCGTTCCCAGGTGAGAATGGTAATCCGTCCCGAAGAACACGTCCAGCATACAGTCCCGCCGGGACGCGGCGCCGAAAAAGCCTCCCATGATTCCTCCTGTGTACGATGGTGAATTTCGGCGGGGCCCGGCGGACCGGGCCCCGTTTTCCTGATCGGATCTTATTTCGCGAAGAACAGCTCGGACAGGGTCATCGGGTCGATGTACTTCCCGTCGCGGTAGACGCGCATGTTGCCCGAAGCGATCTCGTCGATGAGCATGACGCCGCCGTCGGCGTCATAGCCGAACTCGAACTTGATGTCGTAGAGCACCAGGCCCTTTTCGGCCAGATCGTCGGCCACGATCTTCGTGATCTTCTGGGTCATCTCCTTGATGGCGTCGTACTGGGCCCCGGTCATGACGCCCAGGACCTCCAGCCCGTCGCGGGTGACCAGCGGATCGCCCTTCGCGTCGTTCTTGAACGTCATCTCCACGTAAGCGGGCAGATCGGCGCCCTCCTCGACGTATTCGCCGTAGCGGCGGAAGAAGCTGCCGACGGCCTTGTGGCGGCAGATGACCTCGAGGCCCTTGCCGAACACCTTGGCGGGCAGGACCTCCATGGTGGTGTTCTCCAGGTCCGCCGAGACGAAGTGCGTCTTGATGCCGGCCGCGTTGATCTTCTCAAAGAAATACACGGACATGCGCAGGTTCACGTCGCCCACGCCCTCGATGGTCAGGCCGATCGAGTTCTCGCCCGGGTCGAACACGCCGTCCTTGCCGGTGCAGTCGTCCTTGAATTTCAGCAGATAGTTGCCGTTTTCCAGCGCATAGACGTTTTTGGTCTTTCCCGTGTAGACAAGCTTGGTTTCCATTTTCGTTTCTCCTTCGTTTATTGACTCACATCAGCCTTTCGGCGATGGTCGAATCCTTTTCCAGGACCGCGGCGGCCTCGGCCGCGCGGCGGCGGGCCAGCGCCTCCGCCAGCGCCCCGTCTTCGACGGCGAGGATCTCGGCGGAAAGCAGAGCGGCATTGGCGCCTCCGTTGATGGCGACGGCAGCCACGGGGATCCCCGTTGGCATCTGGACCGTCGACAACAGCGCGTCAATGCCGTCCAAGCAGGAGGATTTGCAGGGGATGCCGACGACCGGCAGCGTCGTGTTGGCCGCGACGGCCCCGGCAAGGTGCGCCGCCATCCCGGCGGCGGCGATGATCACGCCGAAGCCCGCCTCGCGGGCCCCCGCGGCAAAGGCGCGGGCCTCTTCCGGCGTCCGGTGCGCAGAGTACACGTGCACCTCGAACGGGATCCCCAGCGACTTCAGAACGTCCGCCGCCTTCTGCACGACGGGCAGATCGCTGTCGCTTCCCATGACAATGGCAACCTTTTTCACGCTGCACCAACTTTCCTGTCTTTTCGGATCCTGACCGGAACGTAAAAGGGCACACCCAACTCTTTGCAAGTCAAGTGTGCCCAGACGGTCGGCATTCGCCGCGCGGCCCTCCCCCCCGCGGGGATCGGGCGCGCAGCCCACATTCTTTGTTCCTCCGTGGTGCTCCACGACGTTCCGTCAGTTGCAAAGAATGTCATTCGATTGACACCGTCAGTATACCATATTTTCCGGTCCCGTGTCAAGGAAAGGATGACCATATAAACGGCCTTCTTTTCCGGTTTCGCTCGTGCAGTTTTTCGAACTCACTTGATGGAGGTGGTCTTCTCCTTCTGGATCACGTCGTGTGCCCCGCCCTCGACGATGCTGGTGGCGCTGACCAGCGTCAGGACCGCCTTCTGCTGCAGCTCGGGAATGGTCAGCGCGCCGCAGTTGCACATAGTCGATTTGACCTTGCTCAGGCTCAGGGCCACGTTGTCCTTCAGCGAGCCGGCATAGGGAACGTACGAGTCGACGCCCTCTTCGAAGGACAGCTTCTTGTCGCCGCCCAGATCGTACCGCTGCCAGTTCCGGGCGCGGTTGGACCCCTCTCCCCAGTACTCCTTGTAATAGGTGCCGCCGATGTTGACCTTGTTGGTGGGGCTCTCGTCGAACCGGGCGAAATACCGGCCCAGCATGATGAAGTCCGCGCCCATGGCCAGCGCCAGCGTCATGTGGTGATCGTAGACGATGCCACCGTCGGAACAGACGGGAACGTAGATCCCGGTCTCGGCAAGATACTCGTCCCGGGCGCGGCACACCTCGATCAGCGCCGTGGCCTGGCCGCGGCCGATGCCCTTGGTCTCCCGGGTGATGCAGATGGAGCCGCCGCCGATGCCCACCTT
>JAEERN010000250.1 GCA_016285815.1 Clostridiales bacterium | reverse complement strand
TTCCCGCCTCGGCCTGTTTCCTGTCCAAACCGGAGTTCGAGGCGCTTTACGTCCGCGGAGAGCCGGAGAAGGCGGACGAGAAGGCCACGCTGGAGCTCATCGGCCGGCACCTGGCCGCGGCCCTGCAGAAGAACTACGGCGGCGGCTGCGTCTGGTCCTGGAACGCCGACGGGAACGCCGCGGTCCTTCAGGCCGACGATCTGACGGTCTCGTTTCCGTTGGACTGCTCCGAACACGGCCTGTCGCTGGAGCTGCCGTGACGGCCGTTCCCGCTCTTTCCTCCGGGCGAACGCACCGGAAGGCCCCGCGCGGCTCTTGCCGCGCGGGGCCTTTTCTCTTCTTTCTTCGCTTCCGATCACGCGGCTCCCGCCGTTCCCGGTCCGCATCAGACCGGCCGGCGGGATCCCCCCGGAAACCGTCCTCGGTCAGCCGCCGGTCCCCTTCCCGCACGGCGATGGTCCGGCATTCGCCCCGGCGCCGTCCGTTCCTTTTCTGCTTTTTACCTTGCCGTGGCCGTCACCGCGGGATTGTGACTGGATCTATACCTGGAATACTGCGCCGTGACGTAATAGCTGTACATGTTTCCGCTTTCCGCCGTGCGGTCCACGTAGCCCAATGTCCGGCTGGTGCCGATCTTCGCGTAACTGCCGCCCGCCGCGGCGCGGTAAACGTTGTACAGCGTCGCGCCCGGCACGGCCTCCCACGTCAGTTTGATGCCGGACGCGTAGGCTTTGATCCCCATCGCCGGCGCGGCCAGCCAGATCGTCTCTTCGCTTTCCCCGAAGGGACCGGCCAGACCCGGCGTAAAGCCGCGCACACGGTATTTCACCTTCTCACCGCTGGCGACGCTCTTGTCCGTAAAGCTGGTGACCGAGGCCTTGACCGATTTGATCTTGACCCACGACCCGTTCTCGTATCGATAGATCTGATACCCGGCGCAGTCGCCGCAGTCCGTCCAGCTGATCTTCGCCCCGGCCACGCCGTTCTTCACCGTCACCGCCGGCGCGTCGTACGGCACGCCCCAGTGAACGGTCTCTCCGATCCCGCCCCACGCGACGTCCCAGCCGGAGGGCTTGGCCGACGCCCGGCAACAGATGACCATCTGCCCGGAGCGGCCATGTATCGCATACGCCCCGATGTCGGTCACGCTGTACGGGATCGTCACATACCGCAGGTTTTCGCACCAGAACGCATATTCTCCGATACTGGTCACGGTGCCCGGGATCGTCACGTCGGTCAGCGCCGTGCAGCCGAAGAAGGCAGATCCCCCGATGGTGACCAGACCGTATCCGCATTTCACGCTTTTCAGCGCCGTACAGCCGGAAAACGTACTTTCCTCCAGGTCGGTCACCTTGCCCGGGATCGTTACGTCCGTCAGGGCCGTGCAGTTTTGAAAGGCATATCCCCCTATGCTTTTCACGCTGTCCGGGATCGTCACGCTTTTCAGCGCCGTACAGTCGGAAAACGCATAGGCCCCGATACCGGTCGCCCCCTCCGGGATCGTCATGCCCGTCAGGGCCGTGCAGCCGCGAAAGGCGCGCGCCCCGATGCTTTTCACGCTTTTCGGAAGCGTCAGGCTTTTCAGCGCGATACAGCCGGAAAAAGCCGACTCGCCGATGCCGGTCGTCCCGTTCTGGATCGTCACGCTCGTCAAGCTGCTGCAGGCGCCAAAGGCCGCCTCCCCGATCCTGGCCACTCCGGCCGGGATCGTCACGCGCGTCAGGCTGCTGCAGCAGCCAAAGGCCGCGTCCCCGATCTTGGTCAAGCCGTCCGGGAGCGTCACGCTCGCCAGGGCCGTGCAGCAGGAAAACGCACTTTCCTTGATGCTGGTCACGCTGTCCGGGATCGTTACGCTTTTCAGCGCCGCACAGGAGTCAAACGCGTGCGGCCCGATGCTGATCACGCCGTCCGGGATCGTCACGCGCACAAGCCCGCCGGGAACGCTGATCAGCGTTTTTCCCGTCCTGCTCAAAAGCAGGCCGTCTTCCGATCTGTAAGTCGGGTTGTCCGCCGCGCACACGAACGATTTCAAGCTTCCGCATTCGAAAAACGCGTTCGTTTCGAGGGTGGTCACGCTTTTGGAGAGCGTCACGCTCCTCAGATTGCTGCAGCGCCCGAAAGCCAGCTCGCAAATCTTTGTCACGCCGTCTGGAATCGTCACGCTCGTCAAGCCGCTGCAGCTGTAAAACGCCGCGCGGCGGATGATCTTCCCGCCCGGACCGATCGTCAGGCGCTTCAGACCGGAACATCGGGAAAACGCATTCGTTCCGATTTCGGCGACCGTGCCCGGGATCGTCACGCTTTCAAGACCGCTGCAGCCGTAAAACGCCTCGATCCCGATGCTTGTCGTGCCCTCCTGCAACGTCAGGCTCTGCAGCGCCGTGCAGCCGCTGAACGCGTGGTATCCGATCCCGGCGACCGTACCCGGGATCGTCACGCTTTGAAGACCCTTACAGTTCTCGAACGCGCCGCTCCCGATCGAGACCGTCCCGGACGGGATCGCCACGCTTTCAAGACTCTGGCAATCCTGAAATACTCCCGGCTCGATGGCCGTCACTTTTTTCGAGATCGTCACGCTCGTCAGGCTGAGGCATCTGCAAAACGCCTGTTCCCCGATGGACGTCACGCTGTCCGGGATCGTCACGCTTTCAAGACCGGACCCGCAAAAAGCTTTCACGCCGATGGTCTTCACGCTGTTCGGGATCGTTACGCCCGTCAGCAGCGATTCGCGTAAAAACGCCCCTTCTCCGATCGCAGTCACGGGAGCCCCTCCCAGTTGGGACGGAAGCGTCAGGGCTCCGGTCGGACAGCCGATACACCCCGTGATCGTTGCCTTTCCGTTTTTCACTTCATATTCGTATCCTCTGAACGGATCGACGTTCTCCTCCGCATGCGCTGCTCCGGTGATCCCCGCCGGCAAAACCATCAGCAGCACCGCGGCCAGCGACAGCGTCAGCAAGATCCGCCTCAGGCCTTTTCCCGTTCCGCTCTTCATGTCAGCTCTCCCTTTCCCGTCGATTATCCCTTCCGTCCCTCTGTCCGGTCGTGCCTCCATTATAGCACGTCCGCAGCCGGACCGCAAGACGATTCAGTTCCAAAAAATATTTAACAGTCCGTTTCCGCGGATCTTTCAGCGCCGTCCCGTTCCGTCCGTTTTTTCTTTCCCTCAAGGCGGAACAGACAGCGGACCCGTGCGGGATCCCCGCACGGGTCCGTCTTTCCTCGCTTCAGATCACGTAGCTCCCGCCGTCCTCAGTCCGCATCAGGTCGGCCAGCGAGATCCCCCGGAAATAGTCCTCGGTCAGCCGCCGGTACCCTTCCCACATGGCGATGGTCCGGCATTCGCCCCGGCGGCCGCAGGCGGGCGCGTCCTCGGCCAGACAGGCCACGGGCGCCATCCCGCCGCCCTCGGTCACGGTCAGCACGTCCCACACGGAGATGTCCTCCGGCTCGCGCCGCAGGCGATACCCGCCGCCCTTGCCGTGGATCCCCTCGATCAGCCCGCTCCGGACCAGAAGCGGCAGGATCTGCTCCATATATTTCAGCGAAAGCTCCTGCCGTCCGGCCACGTCCTTCATGGGGACGTAGCCGCCGTTCCGACGCTCCGCCAGGTCCACCAGGACCCGGATCGCGTATCGCCCCCGCGTTGAGATCATCGCGCCGTCCTCCCCTCGTCTCTTGTTCCGTCCTCAGTATACCACAGGTCCGGCCCGCTGGCAACCGTTTTTTCCGGACCGGGCCGCGGACGGGCTCAGTCGGCGAAGAGCGGCGTGGACAGATAGCGGTCGCCGGTGTCCGGCAGCAGAGCGACGATGGTCTTGCCCTCGTTCTCCGGCCGCCGGGCCAGCTGGATGGCCGCCCAGACCGCCGCGCCCGAGGAGATACCCACCAGCACGCCCTCGCTGCGGCCGATCTGACGGCCGACAGCAAAGGCGTCCTCGTTGGCGACCGCGATGATCTCGTCGTAGACCTTGGTATCCAGAACCGCCGGCACGAAGCCCGCGCCGATGCCCTGGATCTTGTGGCTGCCCGCGACGCCCGTGGACAGCACCGCCGACGAGGCCGGCTCCACCGCGACGATCCTGACGTCCGGCTTCTTGCTCTTCAGATACTGCCCGACGCCCGTCACCGTGCCGCCCGTGCCGACGCCGGCCACGAAGAAGTCCACCTCGCCGTCGGTGTCGTCCCAGATCTCCGGGCCGGTGGTCTCAAAGTGCGCCTTGGGGTTGGCCGGGTTGACGAACTGGCCCGGGATAAAGCTGTCCGGAATCTCGGCCGCCAGCTCTTCCGCCCGGGCAATGGCGCCCTTCATGCCCTTGGCCCCCTCGCTCAGCACCAGCTCCGCGCCGTAGGCCTTCATCAGCTGGCGCCGCTCGACGGACATGGTCTCCGGCATGACGATGATGATGCGATAGCCTTTGGCCGCGGCGATGGACGCCAGACCGATGCCGGTGTTGCCGGAGGTGGGCTCGATGATGACCGAGCCGGGACGCAGACGGCCCGACGCCTCGGCCTCGTCGATCATGGCCTTGGCGATGCGGTCCTTGACCGAACCGGCCGGGTTGAAATACTCGAGCTTGGCCAGGATCCGGGCCTTGAGGCCCAGCTCTTTTTCGAGATGGGTCAGCTCCAGCAGCGGAGTCCCGCCCACCAGTTGATCGGCCGTTTTATAGATCGCAGACATGTTCTTTCTCCTTTCCCCCTTTGGGGGACGGGAAGGACCCCGCCGCGCGGGAGAGCTCCTTCGCCGCGTTATTTACCAACCAACTTGGTCGGCTGGTAGTATAATACCATATCCTTCGCCGTTTGTCAACGGGTCGCCCGAAAAAATTTTTGCCGCCGCGCGGGGAAAGTCCGGCATGCCCCCTTGTCTTGCCCGCCGCGCTGTGTTATACTCAACATCGGAAACAGGCGCCGCCCCGTCGGCGCCCACCAGAAAGGAGCGCTTCTCCCATGGATACCGCCTCTCTGCAAAAGGCCGCGGATTTCCGCGTGCCCGACGGGTACGTTCCCGTCTTCTGCGACGATTTTTCCGCCGGCGGGCTGGACCTTGAAAAGTGGGCTCACCGCGCCCCCGGCCCCCGCCGCGGCGGCTTCAACTCGCCGTCTCAGGTCAAGGTGGAAAACGGGTTCCTCGTCCTCCGCGCCGACTGGAAGGACGGGGAATACGGCCCCGGCTGGTACGCCGGCATGCTCTCGGCCAAAAAGCGCTTCCTGCGCGGCTGGTTCGAGATCCGCTGCATCTGCGCGGACAACTTTCCCAAGGGCGACTCGGTCTGGAGCGCCTTCTGGGCGCAGGCGCGCCACCCCTATGAGCCGGAGCTCTCCCGCGGCGGTCCCGGCGGCGCGGAGATCGACTTTCTCGAGACCTTCGCCGACCCGGACGGCACGCCCTGCGCCGAATCCGCCATCCACGTGTCCGGCATGAAGGAGAGCAAGGCCGCTCCCGGCGGGCTGGACTCGCTGATCGCCGCCCACACCCCGGTGCCGGACGCCTGCTCGGCGTTCCACGTCTACGCCTGCGAGTGGACCACGGAGACCTATCGCTTCTTCGTCGACGGGAAGCTGACGGCGGAGACCTCGTGGGGCGACGGCGTCTCGGAAGAGGACAACGAGCTGGTGGTCTCGCTGGAGCTGCCCAACGAGATCCGCCACGAACCCGGCGAGACCACGGAGATGATCGTGGACTACGTCCGCGTGTTCCAGAAGAAAGACGACGTCGCCCTGTTCTGACCCGCGCCGGACCGGACGAAAGGAAAAGCACCCATGGTAAAACGACTGCTCTGCGACAGGACCCACATCTCCGGCCACGGCAACGTCTGGGGCGCCCGGGGCAAGGCGCGCATCCGTCTGAACCGGCCCGAGCTCACCCCGCCCCGCCTGGCGGCGGACCGCCCCTGGGAAAGCGCGACCGTGAACTGGATGACCCTGCGCATCGAGGACGGCCTCTGGCGCCTCTGGTACGAGGCGCTCACCCGGATGGACGACGACGGCAGCGGCTATCTCTGCTATGCCGAGAGCCGGGACGGCGTCAACTGGGAGAAGCCGGAGCTGGGCCTCTGCGAGTTCGGTGGGGACCGGCGCAACAACATCGTGATCGACCGGGCCATGACCGGCGGCCTCGGCATCCAGGGCCACTCGATCTTCGTGGATCCCACCGCCCCGCCCGAGGCGCGCTACCGCATCTTCTTCATCGGCGTCACTGCGCCGCGCCGCGCGCCGGACCGGATCGTCGACGTCATGACCTACGGCTATTCCGCCGACGGCGTCAACTGGCACATGGGCGCGCCGGAGCTGCCCCGGGACTTCCTGCACCACCCCATCGTCGGCTTCGGCAGCGACACCCAGTGCGTCGTCTACTGGGACGGTGACCTGCGCCGGTACG
>JAEERN010000249.1 GCA_016285815.1 Clostridiales bacterium | reverse complement strand
CTCCTCCTGAGCGGCAAAACGCTCACGCTGGTCGATTGGGTCGTTCAGCTCTGAGTAGGCGTTGCACATCTCGCGACCGTAGATGAAAAGCTCGAAACGTTCAACGAGGGACGGATCGTCCGGCTTTTTCTTGGTCAGCGGCGAGATCTCCACGGGGTGGTCCAGCACGAACGTGGGCTGGATCAGGTGCTCCTCGGCGAACTCTTCGAAGAAGAGGTTGAGGATGTCGCCCTTCTGGTGGCGCGGCTCATAGTGGACGCCCTTGGCGTCCGCCGCGGCGCGGGCCTCGTCCAGCGTGGCGACGGCGCGGAAATCCACGCCGGCATACTGCCGGACCGCGTCCACCATGGTGATGCGGGCGAAGGGCTTGGAGAGGTCCATCTCCACGCCGTTGTAGACGATGGTCTCCGTGCCCAGCACCTGTCTGGCCACGGTGCGGAACAGCTCTTCGGTCAGGTCCATCATGCCGTGATAGTCGGTATAGGCTTGGTAAAGCTCCATCAGCGTGAACTCGGGGTTGTGGCGGGTGTCGAGGCCCTCGTTGCGGAACACGCGGCCGATTTCATAGACCCGCTCGAGTCCGCCGACAATCAGACGCTTCAGGTACAGCTCCAGCGAGATGCGGAGCTTGACGTCCTCGTTCAGCGCGTTGAAGTGGGTCTCGAAGGGGCGCGCCGCCGCGCCGCCGGCGTTGGCCACCAGCATGGGCGTCTCGACCTCGATGAAGCCACGCTCGTCCAGGAAGCGGCGGATGGCGGCGATGATCTTCGAGCGCTTGATGAAGGTGCCGCGCACCTCCTCGTTGACGATGAGGTCCACGTACCGCTGGCGGTAGCGAAGGTCCGTGTTGGTGAGCCCGTGGAACTTTTCGGGCAGGACCTGAAGGCTCTTGGCCAGCAGGGTGACCTCGTCGGCGTGGATGCTGATCTCGCCGGTCCTGGTGCGGAAGACCGTGCCGCGGACGCCGACGATGTCGCCGATGTCCAGCTTTTTGAAGTCGGCGTACGGCGCCTCGCCCACGCTGTCCCGGGCGACGTAGACCTGGATGCCGCCCTTGAGGTCCTGGACGTTGCAGAACGACGCCTTGCCCATGATGCGCTTGGACATCATGCGCCCGGCCACGGTGACGGAGCGGCCCTCCAGCTCGCCGAAGCGTTCGCGGACGTCCGCGCTGTGGTGGGTCACGTCGAATTTTGTGATGCGGAAGGGATCGCGGCCCTGCGCCTGAAGCTCCGCCAGCTTGTCCCGGCGGACGGCCAGCGCGTCGGTCAGGCGGCGATCGTCCGTGAAGTTGTTTTCAGTCATGGAAGGGAATCCTTTCGCGGCTCATTCGATGTTGGTGATGCGGCAGGTGATGAGGCCCATGGGCGCGTGATACGAGATCTCGTCTCCCATGCGCCGGCCCATCAGCGCCTTGCCGATGAGGGACTCGTCGGACAGGCGGCCGTTCATGGGGTCCGCCTCCACCGAGCCGACGATCTTGAAGGTCTCGATGTCGCCGTCGCCGTAATCCACGGTGACGGTGCTGCCGATGGCTACGGTGTCGGCGGTGTGCTCGTCCTCCGACACGATCTCATAGTTGGCCAGGATGATCTCCAGCTCGCTCATGCGGGAATAGAGCTTTCCCTGCTCGTTGCGCGCCTCGTCGTACTCGCTGTTTTCCGACAGGTCGCCGAAAGCGCGGGCCTCTTTCAGCTGCTGCGAGACCTCGTCGACTCTCTGGCTCTTCAGATACGAAAGCTCGGCCTTGAGTTCTTCGTATTTTTCCGCGCTCATCCGGTACGTTCTTGCCATACTTGCCACCTCAATCTTTTTCCTTACGGGATTGTATGATTCCCGCAGGGATTTGATACCGGGCGGGAACGTATAAAAAAGCAAACCGTGTCTGCGGCAGATGCCGGAAGCACAGTTTCAGCAACAAGGCGTATTATAAGCCATCCGATTCCGTCTGTCAAGTACATTTCTTGAATTTTGGCAAATTAATAGTAGAAACTTTTGCCCCGCGGGCGCGCCGGGAGGGAAGAAAGACGGGAGAGAGGGCCGGCGGCGCGAAAAAAATGGTCAATCTGCCGATATACATTTGCCGCGCGAAGTTGTATAATCATACGCGTCAATGAACGAAAGGACCGAACGCACCATGAAGAGGACCCGCTCCGGCCGGATATTCGATTTCCACTGCCACATTTTTCCGGACAAGATCGCCGTCAAGGCCTCGTCCGCCACGGGCAGCTATTACGGCGTGCCCATGTGCCACGACGGGACGGTCTCGACCCTGCTGGCCGCCTCGGCGGCGGCCGGCGTGACGGACTGTCTGGTCTGTTCGGCGGCCACGCGCCCGGAGCAGGTGCGCTCGATCAACGACTATATCGCCGCCGAGGCGGGCGCCCATCCGGCGTTTATCGGCTTCGGCTCGCTGCACCCGTACATGGAGGGGCTGGCCGACGAGGTGGACCGGATGATCCGCATCGGCGTGCGCGGCGTGAAGCTGCACGCCGACTTCCAGCACTTTCGCCTGGACGACCCCAGAGCCTATGCCCTCGACGAGGCCGTTGAGGGGCGGCTGCCGCTTCTGCTGCACATGGGCGACCGGAACACCGAGAACACGACGCCGGAGCAGCTGGCGGACATCGTCCGGCGGTTCCCGCGGCTGGACGTGGTGGGCGCCCACTTCGGCGGCTACAGCGTGTGGGAGCGGGCGGCCCGCGTCCTGCCGGACACCGGCGTGCGCGTGGACACGTCGTCCAGCTTGGGCTTTCTGACGCCGGAGCGGGGGACCGAGCTGGTCCGGGCCTTCGGCGCGGAGCGGTGCTTTTTCGGGACCGACTATCCCATGTGGGACCACACGGAGGAGCTGGCGCGCTTCGACCAGCTGGGGCTGGACGAGAGCGAGCGGAACGCCGTGCTGTGGGAAAACGCGGCGGCCTTCTTCGGGCTGGGTCCGAAGGACTGAGCCTTTTCGAAAGCGCGGATGAAACGCGGCCTGCCGGGCCCGTCTCCGGAACGAGCGGAGGCGCGGCGCGGCAGGCCGTTTTTTCTTTTGTCGCGTCCCGTCGCGGGGTCAGCGGACGAAGCGGAGCAGCTGGTCCCGGGGAAAGCGGCGCAGCTCGGCGCGGATCTGACCGTCCCGGACGAAGACCACGGCGTAGTCGATCCCGTCGCTTCCCGGGGCCAGACGGGCGCTGCCGGGGTTCAGAACGAGGATCCCGTCCCGCCGGTCCAGAAGGGGGACGTGGGTGTGGCCGTAGAGCAGCGCGTCCGCCCCGGCGGCCCGGGCCGCCGCGATCCCCGCGTCCGGCCGAAGACGCATGGCGCGGGTGTGGCCGTGGAGGGCGAAAAACCGAACGCCGCCGAAGGAGAAGACGATCTCCGGCGCGGCGGCGGACAACAGTCCGTCGCAGTTGCCGGGAACGCGCCAAAAGGGAACGCCGGCCGCCTCGGCCAGCGCGGCCAGACCGTCCGCGTCCCGGACGAAGTCGCCCAGATGGACGGCGGCATCCGGGGCCTCGGCGCGGAAGAGCGCCTCGGCGGCGGCGCGGCTGCCGTGGGTGTCGGAGAGGGCCAGAAGCTTCACGGCCGTCCCGCCTCCGTTCCGTCGGTCAGGGGAGACCGCTGCATCTCCGCCAGCAGGAGCACGAGAGAGCGGGTCTTTGCCAGCGCGCTCTTGTATTCGGCCGAGCCGCGCTGGACGGAGCCGCCCAGCACGGAGAGATACACCTCGCCGTGGATCAGCGTCAGCCGCACGCGCAGGTCGAGACAGCGGCCCGTGCCGGGCAGGCGCGGGTTGGCGCCGGTCCGGAACAGCACCGTGTCCAGCGGGCGGCCCCGCCGGGCCTCTGCGATCAGGTTGCCGCTCTCGCGGACGTCAAAGTCCAACAGGTCGGAAAACGGGCGCAGGGTCACCACCGAGCTGCGCAGATCGGTGCGCAGGAACCAGAGCCCGGCTTCCCGGTCGGCGTAGATCTCGGCGCTGTCCAGCGAAAACGTGTCGGTGGGGAAAAAGTTCAGGGTCTTGAACGAGTCGCGCATGGCCTTTCGGGCCTCCCGCCGGCGGATGGTCCCCGCCAGCGGATAGAGGACGCAGAACAGCGCGATGCCTGCGACGATGGCCAGATATTCCACGGCGCACGCCTCCTTTCCGCGCGGTCCGGTCCCGGCCGGGCCGCATCCCCATTATAGTCTCCCTCCGCGGCCCGTGTCAACGCAAAAAAAGAAAAAACCCGGATCTCAAAAAAACTGGAAGCCGCCGCGGGCGGAATAGCGGCGCGCTCCGCCGCGCAAACTATCCCTGCGCTCAAAGCCGGCTTTGAGCGGGGACTCGCCGCGGCAAAGACCGAAACGGCCGGAGCGCCGTCCGGTCCCGCCGCGGCGGGACCGGACGGAGGAGGAGAGAAAGATGTCTGCAATGTCCTTTGCGCGCGGGGTCGCCGCCGGGATGGCGGCCGCCGCGCTGGTGGTCTTCCTGTGCTCTCCGGAGCGGAAACGGGCGGTCCGGCGGGCGAAAAAGCGCCTGTGCAAAGCGCGCCGGACGGTCTGCCGTCAGGTCCGCGGCGCGGCGGGAGACCTGTCGGACGCCATGTTCTGATCCCCGGGAAAACGCCCGTTCCGCCGCTTCGCAGAGCCTCTGCGGGGCGGCGGAACGCTTTGAAGCGGCCGGCGCAGAAAAAATTTGTCGGAAGAGCCGTCAGCGTCTTTCGTTTTCCGGAAAAATATGCTACAATAACAGGAAGAAGGAAAGAGGGAGGGGCCCATGTCGATCTTCGACCTGTTCAAAAAGCTGGAAGCCGAGCGGCCGAAGACCGGCCCCGTGAGCTGGATCGTATGCGGGCTGGGCAACCCCGGCGCCCGGTACGAGGCCACCCGGCACAACGCGGGCTTTCTGGCGGCGGACGAGCTGGCCCGCCGGCTGGGGGTCAGGCTGGACCGGGCGAAGTTCCACGGCCTGTGCGCCGAGGCTGAGAGCGGCGGCGCGCGGCTGCTGCTGCTGGAGCCGGCCACCTATATGAACGAGAGCGGCGTCAGCGTCCGCGCCGCCATGGACTGGTACAAGCTGGGCCCGGAGCGGCTGGTGGTGCTGTGCGACGATCTGGAGCTTCCCGTGGGGCGGATCCGCGTCCGTCCGAAGGGGAGCGACGGGGGGCACAACGGCCTGAAGAGCGTCATCGCTCACGCGGGCACGGCCGACTTTGCCCGGGTGCGGATCGGGATCGGCCGGCCGGCGGACCCCGCGTATCAGGTCGTGGACTGGGTCCTCGGACGGTTTTCGGCGGACGAGGCCGCCCTGGTCCGCGGCGCGGCGGAAAACGCGGCGAAGGCCGCGCTGGACGTGATCGGGAACGGCGCGGAGCACGCCATGAATCTTTACAACGGAAAACGGTAGATCACGGCGGGCCCAGGTCCGCCTTTTGAAAGGATGACACAACGTTATGGATTGCAACAAAGGCCAGGTCTTCATCATGGATCACCCGCTGATCCAGCACAAGCTGTCGATCATCCGCCGCAAGGAGACGGGCGTCAAAGAATTCCGCGAGATCGTCAGCGAGATCGCGACGCTGATCGCCTATGAGGCGACGCGGAACCTTCAGGTCAGCGAGACCATCGTCGCGACCCCCGTGGGGCTGGCGAAGTGCCACGAGCTTTCCGGCAAGAAGCTGGCGCTGGTGCCGATCCTGCGCGCGGGGCTGGGGATGGTGGACGGCGTCCTGACGCTGATCCCCGCCGCCAAGGTGGGCCACATCGGCCTCTACCGCGACCCGGCGACGCTGAAGCCCGTCAAGTACTACTGCAAGCTGCCCAACGACATCGGCGAGCGCGAGGTCTTCGTTCTCGATCCCATGCTGGCCACCGGCGGCTCGGCCATCGACGCCATCCGCTTCATCAAGGACGAGGGCGCCGTCAAGATCACGCTGATGAACATCATCGCCGCCCCCGAGGGGATCGCCGCCGTGCAGAAGGCGCATCCGGACGTGGACATCTACTGCGCCGCGCTGGACGAGCGTCTCAACGACCACGGCTATATCGTGCCCGGCCTGGGCGACGCGGGCGACCGCATCTTCGGGACCAAGTGAGTCCCGCCCGGGAAAGGATCTCTGCATGACGAACGTTCAGATACTGTCCGACACCTGCTGCGACTTGACGCAGGAGCAGCTGGCGCGGTTCGGCATCCGCACCGTGCCTCTCTATGTCTCGCTGGGCGACAAGACCTGCCGGGACGGCGTAGACATCCAGCCCAGGGACCTGTTCGAGTACTTCGACCGCACCCAGCAGACGCCGAAGACCTCCGCCGCGACGGTGGGGGACTATATCGAGTTTTTCCGCCCCTTCGCCGAGGCGAGGCGGGACGCGGTCTACATCGGGCTTTCGGAAAAGATGAGCTGCACCGTGGCCAACGCCCGTCTGGCCGCCGGACAGCTGGCCGCCGAGGGGCTGCCGGGGCGCGTGTTCTGCGTGGACTCCATGAACCTTTCCACCGGCATCGGGCTGATGGTCATGCGGGCCGGCGAGCTGGCCGCCGAGGGCCGGACCGCCGAGGAGATCGTGGCCGCGATGGACGGTATGGCGGGGCGCGTCCGGGCCAGCTTCGTGCTGGACACGCTGGTCTATCTCCACCGCGGCGGGCGCTGTTCCCTGCTGGCTTCGGTGGGCGCCAGCCTGCTGAGCCTCCACCCCGAGATCGCCGTCTCGAACGGCAGCATGGCCAGCCGCGCCAAGTACCGCGGCAAGACGCCGGTGGCTGTGAAGAAATACGTTCAGAACCTGCTGGCCGACCGGGCGAACATCGAGGACCACCGGGTGTTCGTCACCTACAGTCCCGGCTGCGACCCGGCTATCGTCGAGGCCGCCGTGTCCGAGGTCCGCGCCGCCGGGTTCGAAGAGGCGCTGGAGTCCACAGCCGGCAGCGTCATCTCCAGCCACTGCGGCACCAACTGCATCGGCTTCCTCTTCGTCGTCAAGGCGTGAAGACAAAAAAGGCCGCCGCACGGGAAAGCTCCCGCGCGGCGGTTTTTTTTCGCAAAAGGGTTCCGGCGGTGCGGCCGGTCACTCCGGCAGCGTCAGGTCGCACCGCGCGCGCACGCCGAAGGCGGCCTGATACCGCTTTTCCATGGGGATCCAGCGCGCGTCGAAGGCGGCGAGGCCCGCCTCTCCGTTGCGGGCCAGGATGCGGCGGCGCTGTTCGTCCGGTGCGGCCGGCGAAAAGACGCGCAGGTCGGCATAGTCTCCCAGCGCCGGGTGCAGACAGTAGGCCCCCTCCACGAAGACCAGCTCTGAGGCGGGGATCTCCGCGCGGCGGGTGGCGCGGGCGTGGAAGTCATAGGCGCCGTAGGAAAAAGCGCGGCCCGTTTTCAGGTTCGGCAGGACCTCGGCGGCGAAGCGTTCCCGGTGGAAGTTGCCGCCGGGCTCGGCCAGCCGGGCCTCCGTGCGGAGCTCCGGCGGCAGATAGAAGTCGTCGGCGTGGATCACGGGCGCGCCGAATAGCTGCCCCAGCAGCTCGGCCGCGGTGGACTTGCCGGAGGCCGCGTCGCCGTCCAGCGCGGCCACGGCCGGGCGGGGCAGCGCGTCCAGACGGCAGATCAGGGCCGTCAGACGGGAAAAGGCCGCGTCCGCGACGCGGTACGCCGGCGCATACGCCCGGCGATAGGTCTCGCTGTGGTGCAGCGCGCCGCCGTCGTACCGGGCCAGAAAGGCGTCCAGC
>JAEERN010000248.1 GCA_016285815.1 Clostridiales bacterium | reverse complement strand
GACCGCCGCGCCGTCGGCCCGGATCCGGACCGACGTCTCGCTGCGTCCCGTGCGGAAGGCGAAGCCGTCCCGCGCCATGGCCGGGCCCAGCGTGAACCGTTCGCCGTAGCCGCCGCGCGCGTCTACGCACGGCGCGATCACCAGATCCCACGGGCCCTCCAGCTCCAGGACCATCAGGTCCCGCCGCTCCGGGTCGAAGCCCACGGACGAGCGCCAGCGCTTTCCCTCCGCGGTGAAGGCCGTCTCCAGCCGCCCCGTGAAGAGCGAGAGCCGCTGGACGTAATTCCGGACCTGCTTCGGCGGGCCGTAGGAAAAGGCCATCCGGAACAGCCCCAGCCAATAGTCCAGGCCCCAGCGGCCCCGGGCATAGTGGTCCGCGTGCTGAAAGGTCCCGGCGTTCTCCGTCTGCAGCGGGCCCGCGCCCACCAGACCGAAGGCGTCGAACAGCGCCCCGCAGGAGCCGCTGCCCAGATACAGCGGGATCCGCGCCGGGTCGAAGCCCCGGCGGACCACGTCGCCCCGGGCGACGGCCGCCGCCATGGCGGAGACGGGGGCCTCCCGCACGGCGACGGTCAGGCGGTCATTGTCCTCCGCCGCCTCCCGCAGGACCCGCAGCAGCTCGTCCGCCGCAGTCCCCAGCGCGTCCCGCGCCGCCTCGGCGTGCTCCACCGTCAGCTCCGTGGGCTCGCAGATCGACGTCAGCACGTCGTTCAGCGCGTCCAGATTTTCCGCCTCCGGCGCGCCGACGGCGGCTCCCGCCGCGCGGATCGCCGCGCGGCGGCCGGAAAAGGTCCGGCCGTCCAGCGTGACCCGCCTCATGCCTCGTCCCCATACAGAAGCGTAAAGCTCCCGTAATGGTCCTCCGTATAGTAGATCAGCCCGTCGTTGGAATAGACGATGCGCTTGGCGCCCCGGCTCGAGGCCCCCAGCGTGTCGATGTCGCACTCGCGATAGACGCGCCCCTGGGCCTCGGGCAGCAGCTTTTCATTGTTGCCGAAGCGGTCCCCGCCGATGCACTTGCCCGGCGCATAGGCGTCCAGCCCGCCGCCGGGCCACCCCAGCGCCCGGGCCTGGTTCTTGGTGATGAAGTTCTCCGGCAGCCGGCCGTACACGTGCAGATACAGCGCCACGTCCTCCTTGGTCGTATAGACGCCGTGCTCGTCCGGCAGGGCCTCGGTGCTCTCCTCCGCCGTCGTCTCCGGCGGAAGGGTCGTCTGTTCCGTCCGGCTCCCGTCCGTCGTCTCCGGCGAGGCCGTCTCCGGCGGAAGGGTCATCTCCTCCGTCCGGCTCTCCGTCGTTTCCGGCCGGAGCGTCTCCGCCGCGGCCGTCGTGGCCGCGCTGCTGACCGGCAGGGTGTCGATCTCGATCAGATCGTCCAGCGCACAGCCGGCCAGCATGCCCAGCGCCATGGTCAGCGCCAGCAGCGCCGCCGCCAGCCGAAGCCCGGTCCGGCTTCCAAACCGTTTTCTCATGGGATCTCATCCTTTCTTTCCGATGGGGGCGTCTCCGCCGCAGAAAGATCGGCCGGAACCGCCGCGCGCGCAGCTCTTCCGACCGATCCGGGCTTGCGAAAGAGGGTCAGACCGCCTCGGACCCGAATTCAAAAGTGGGAAGCGGGAACCAGCTGTCCGCCAGCAGAAGCTTTTCGCCCTTGAGCCGGCTCGCGAAGAAATAGTGCGGGAAGGGCCCGAAAATGGCCCGGGTGGCCTTGAAGTGGTCAAAGACCGCGTCGGGCGCCTCGTCGGTGTACTCCACCGAGACGGCGTCGCCCACCCGGATCGCCAGGCGCACGCCCGGCTCGGTCTCGACGACCAGCTTGCCCGGCGCCAGCTCGGCGTAGGTCGAGCGCAGGGTCAGCAGCGCCCGGACCGGCTCCCGCCAGGACAGCACGTTCCACATGCTGGAGCCGAGCCGCTCCAGCTCGCGGCCCGCGTCGATCACCTTGCCCAGATACGGCAGGCTCCACTCCGCCGCGGCGAAGCGGACCGACGCGTTGGTCTGCAGACTGAGGGCGACGACGGCGTCGGCCAGCTTTTCGTTCGGAAGACAGGTCTCGATGATCGGGATCGTGCTCCCGCCCGGCTGGAGGCTGAGATGTCCCGCCAGCTCGCCCGCCGGGTCCCAGACGCCGTAAACGCGGAACCGGCTGTTGTGGCGCAGCCGCAGATAGAACTTGTCGTAGTCGTACTCATAGTGGTACGGCTGGGCTTCGTAGAGCGCCTTGAGCCGCAGGACCGTCTCCCGGTCCTCCATGGCCACCTCTTCAAAGCGCCAGCCCGTCGGATCCTCGTCGGGGTATTTGGCGCGGAGCTCGTGGGGGTCGACGTTCATCTCAAAGCGGTTCCCGGCGATCTCATAGCCAAAGTGGTTATAGCGGGACCGTCTGCCCCCCAGCACCGACAGCTGGACGCCCTCTTTCTTCATGTCGTCCACGATCCGGGTCATCATGCGGGTCATATACCCGCGCCCCTGGTCGCGGTGGTGCGTGGACACGTTGCCGATGCCGTCCACGCGGATCCGCTCGCCGCAGACGTTCAGGACCCGCGGCTCGCGCAGGACACAGCCCCGGATCTCGCCGTCCACCCAGAGATTATAGAAGTTCTCGGGGTATCCGGGCAGCTTGCGGTACAGGTTGGGATACCGCTCTTCAAAGTCGTGGGGCTCGTGGGCCCGCGAGAAAACGAAGTCGATAAAGTCGATGCTCTTGTCGTAATCCGCCAGGGTCCCCCGTTTGATCTCGATCATGCTCGTGTTCCTCCTGTATTTTGTTCAAAGGTCGTCTACCCGGAAAAAGCGAAGCCCGTTGGCAAAGATCTGCGCCTCCAGCGAGGCCTCGTCCTCGTTCCGAAGGGCCGCGCCGGCTTCCAGCACCTGCCGGATCATGGTGGAATCGCACCGCCGTCCCCGGAACGGGACCGGCGCCATATAGGGGCAGTCCGTCTCGGTCAAAAGCCGGTTGCCCGGCACCGAGGCCATCACCGCCGGCGGCCGCTTGGCGTTTTTGAACGTCACCGCGCCGCCCAGCGAGATGTACCACCCGTTTTTCACGCACTCCGCCGCGGTCTCCGGGCTGCCGGAGAAGCAGTGGAACATCCCCTTAGCCCCCGGATGGCGGGCCAGGATCTCCAGCGTGTCGCTCAGCGCCTCCCGCTCGTGGAGCACGACGGGCAGCCCCAGCTCCTCCGCCAGGGCCAGCTGCCGCTCAAAGACGCGCTTCTGCACGTCCCGCGGGCTGAGGTCATAGTGATAGTCCAGGCCGATCTCGCCCAGGGCGACGGCCCGCGGATGCGCCGCCAGCGCCCGAAGCTCCCGTTCGGCCGCGCCGTCCCAGGACGACGCCTCGTGAGGATGGATCCCCACCGCCGCGCGGAAGAACGGCCACCGCTCGGCCAGCGCCACCGAGGCGCGGCTGGACGCGAGGTCCGATCCGGCGTTGACCACCAGCCCGATCCCCGCCGCGGGCAGCGACGCGATCAGCGCGTCCCGGTCCGCGTCGAAGGCGGGATCGTCATAGTGGGCGTGCGCGTCGAGGATCATCTCAGCCTGCTGCCCGGCCGGACGTCGTCGGGCAGGAACACCACGCGCACGTCGTCCTCGGCGTTGTCCGCCGCCAGGATCATGCCCTGACTCTCCACGCCGCGCAGGCGGGCCGGCTTCAGATTCGCCACCAGGACCACGGTCTTTCCGGTAAGGTCCTCGGGCTTGTACCATTTGGCGATGCCCGAGACCACCTGACGCTTCTCGCGGCCGACGTCCAGCTCCAGCCGCAGCAGCTTGTCGCTCTTCTTCACCGGCTCGCAAGCCAGCACCTTCGCGGCGCGCAGATCGATCCCGGCAAAGTCGTCGATGGTGATCTCCGGCTGGAACTCCGGGACCTCCGGCTGCAGCGCGCGGGCGTTCTCCTCTTCGATGCCCTTCAGCACCGCCTCGGTGTCGAGGCGGGCGAACAGCGGCACCGGCTCGCCCACGGTCCCGCCCGGGACCAGTCCGCCGAAGGCCGCCAGCGAGGCGTAATCCCCCGCTTCGGTCCCCAGCTCGGCGAAGATTTTGCCGCAGGTCTCCGGCATGAAGGGCGTGAACAGCACCGCGGCGAACCGGATGCTCTCCAGCAGCGCGTACAGCACCGTGGCCAGCCGCGCCCGGCCCTCTTCGCTCTTGGCCAGGACCCACGGCGCGGTCTCGTCGATATACTTGTTCGCCCGGCGCAGCAGCGCCAGCACCGCCGCCGAGGCGTCCGCCACGTGATAGCTGTCCATGGCCGCGGCAAAGTCCGCCGCGGCGGCGGAACAGGCGGCGATCAGCTCCCGGTCCGGCCCGACGTACTCGCCCGGCGCGGGAACGGTCCCGCCGAAGTACTTCTTCGTCATGGCGACGGTCCGGTTCACCAGATTGCCCAGGATGTTGGCCAGATCCGAATTGTACTTCTCCGCCAGCATCTCATAGGTCAGAACGCCGTCCGCGGCGAAGGGCATCTCGGACAGGCAGTAATACCGCACCGCGTCCGCGCCGAACCAGTCGATGAGCTGGTCGGCATAGACCGCGTTGTGCTTGGACTTGGACATCTTTTCCCCGCCGATCAGCAGCCAGCCGTGGCCGAAGACCTTTTTGGGCAGCGGAACGTCCAGCGCCATCAGCAGCGCGGGCCAGTAAATGGTGTGGAACCGGATGATGTCCTTCCCGATGATGTGGACGTCCGCCGGCCAGTACTTGTCGTACAGCGGCCCGGTCCGGTCCACGGAATAGCCCAGCGCCGAAATGTAGTTGATCAGCGCGTCCACCCAGACGTAGACCACGTTTTCCGGATCGAAGTCCACCGGCACGCCCCACTTGACGCTGGAGCGCGAGATGCAGAAGTCCTTGAGGCCCGGCTTGATGAAGTTGTTGATCATCTCGTTGCGCCGCTCCGGCGGCTGGACGAAGTCCGTGTTCTCCTCAAAGAGCGCCAACAGCCGGTCGGCATATTTGGACAGGCGGAAGAAATAGGCCTTTTCGCTGGCCTTTTCCACGGGCCGCCCGCAGTCGGGGCACTTTCCGTCCACCAGCTGCGCGTCGGTATAGAACGACTCGCAGGGGGTGCAGTAGTTGCCCACGTATTCGGACAGATAGACGTCGCCCTGGTCGTAGAGCCGGCGGAAGATCTTCTGGACCGTCTCCACGTGGGCGGGATCGGTGGTCCGGATGAACCCGTCGTAGCTGACGCCGCAGCGGTCCCAGATTCGGCGCAGCTCGCCGGAGATGCGGTCCACGTGCTCCTGCGGCGTGATGCCCGCCGCCTCGGCCTGCTTCTGGATCTTGATGCCGTGCTCGTCCGTGCCGGTGAGCAGATAGACGTCGTACCCCGCCAGACGCTTCCAGCGGGCGATACAGTCCGCCAGGATCGCCTCATAGGTGTTTCCGATGTGCGGGACCTGAGACGTATAGGCGATGGCGGTGGTGATATAAAACTTCGGTTTTTCCATGTTGTCGACGTTCAACCCTTTCCTTCTGTTTCTCCTGCTGTCCCCGCGGCGCCCCGCATCCGCCGGTATTCGATCTCGATCCGGCGAAGGTCCTCAAAGGTGTCGCCCCGCTTGGACGGATCCCTCAGCAGGGCCGCGGGGTGATAGATCGCCATGATCCGGTATCCGTCCTTTTCGAACCACTGTCCGTGCTCGGACGTGATGCGGAAATCCGGCTTGATGAACCGCATGGCCGAGATCCGGCCGAGACAGACGATCATGGCCGGCCGGATGATCTCCAGCTGCGCCTTGAGCCACGGCAGACAGGCGCTCTGCTCCTCCGGCAGCGGGTCCCGGTTGTTGGGCGGACGGCATTTGATGGTGTTGGCGATATAGACCTCGCTCCGGTCCAATCCCACCGAGGCCAGCATGGAGTCCAGCAGCTTGCCCGCGCGCCCCGTGAACGGAAGGCCCGTGGCGTCCTCGGTGGCGCCGGGCGCCTCGCCGATGAACATCAGCGGAGACGACGCGTCCCCGTACCCGAAAACGACGTTGGTCCGCGTCTCGGCCAGGGGGCACCTCCGGCAGCCGAGGCATTCGCTTTTCACCGCTTCCAGCCGTTCCATCCGCTCTCCTCCTCTTTTCCCGAAATTACAGAAAGAGCCGCAACTTCGTTCTGACGTTGCGGCTCTTTACCTGGCGAACTAACGATAGCTCTTTTTCCTCGCCGCTTCAGCCTTCTTGCGGCGCTTCACGCTGGGGCTCTCGTAATGCTCTCTCTTGCGAAGCTCGGAAAGAACGCCCGACTTGGCGCAGCTGCGCTTGAACCGACGCAGAGCGTTATCAAGAGATTCGTTCTCTTTGATGTGGATCTCAGACACTTGTTTATCCCTCCCCCCGGAATCGATTAGAATAAACGGCTTCCGCTGTTTTGGTATTATACACGATAATACCGGAAATGTCAACTGGCAAAACCGCGCCGGGGCAAATTAATTGTTTCGTAACAACTTATTTCCCGGGCCGGACGACGAAGTTGACAATCTTGTTGCGGACGGCGATCTCGCGGACGATGGAAACGCCCTCCAGCGCGGCGGCGATCTTGGGATCCGCCTTGGCCGCGGCGATCATGTCGGCGTTCTCGCAGTCCCGGGGCATCCTGACGGCGGCGCGGAGCTTGCCGTTGATCTGGACCGCCACGGTGACGCTGTCCTCCACGGTCTTGCTCTCGTCGTACGCCGGCCACGAGGCCTGCGCGATGAGGCCCTCGCCGAAGCCCTCCCACAGCTCTTCGCAGATGTGCGGGGCGAAGGGCGCCAGCAACTTCAGCAGGATCTTCATCTCCGCGCGGTTGATGTCCCCGCCGTCGCAGAACTCGTTGACCAGCGTCATCAGCGCGGCGATGGCCGTGTTGAACTTCATCTCCATGATGTCCGCGCCGACCTTGCGGACCGTCCGGTTCACGCCCAGCTCGTGCTCGGGCCGGACCGCGTCTCCCGGGATCATCCGGTCGTACAGGCCGCAGACGCGGTCGATGAACCGCTGACAGCCGCGGACGGCGGCGCTGTTCCAGCGGGCCGTCTTCTCAAAGTCGCCGATGAACATGATGTACAGCCGCAGCGTGTCCGCGCCGTACTCGGCGATGACCTGGTCGGGATCCACGCCGTTCCCGCGGCTCTTGGACATCTTCTCGCCGTCCTCGCCCAGGATCATGCCGTGGCTCGTGCGCTTTTTGTAAGGCTCGTCCGTGGGCACCACGCCGATGTCATACAAAAACTTGTGCCAGAAGCGCGAATACAGCAGGTGCAGGGTGGTGTGCTCCATGCCGCCGTTGTACCAGTCCACCGGCGTCCAGCGGGCCAGCGCCTCGGGCGAGGCCAGCGCCTTGTCGTTTTTCGGATCGGTATACCGCAGATAGTACCACGACGACCCGGCCCACTGAGGCATGGTGTCGGTCTCGCGCCGCGCCGGCCCGCCGCAGACGGGACACGTGGTGTTGACCCACTCCTCCACCTTGGACAGGGGCGACTCGCCCGTGGTGGTGGGCTCGTAGTTCTGGACCTCGGGCAGGGTCACGGGAAGCTGGTCCTCGGGCACAGGAACGTACTTGCCGCAGCGGTCGCACCAGACCACCGGGATGGGCTCGCCCCAATAGCGCTGACGGGCAAAGATCCAGTCGCGCAACTTATAGTTGACCTTTTGCTTGCCGAGGCCCTTTTCGGTCATCCATTCGACGATCTTCTTCTTGGCCTCTTCCACGGAAAGCCCGTTCAGCATCCCGGAGTTGACCATGACGCCGGTCTCACAGTCGGTAAAGGCCGCCTCTTCCACGTTGCCGCCGGCCACCACCTCGATGATGGGAAGACCGAAGGCCTTGGCGAAGTCATAGTCGCGGGTGTCGTGGGCCGGAACGGCCATGATGGCGCCCGTGCCGTAGCTCATCAGGACGTAGTCCGAAACGAAAATCGGGATCTCGCCGCCGGTGGCGGGGTTGACGGCGGCCACGCCGTCCAGCCGGACGCCGGTCTTCTCCTTGGCCAGCTCGCTGCGCTCGAAGTCGCTCTTCAGCGCGGCGGCGCGGCGATAGGCGGCGACCTCGTCGAAGTTCGCCAGCCGGCCGGCCCACTTGTCGATCAGAGGATGCTCCGGCGAGATGACCATATAGGTGACGCCGAACACGGTGTCGGGCCGGGTGGTGAACACGGTCAGCTTGTCCCCCGCCGTGGTGGAAAAGTCCAGCTCGGCGCCGGTGGACCGGCCGATCCAGTTGATCTGCTGGGTCTTGACCCGGGCCGGGAAGTCCACCCGGTCCAGCCCCTCGATGAGCTTGTCGGCATAGTCCGTGATGCGCAGCATCCACTGCTCTTTCTCCTTGCGGATGACCGGCGCGCCGCAGATCTCACAGGTCCCGTCGACGACCTCTTCGTTGGCCTTGACGCACAGACACGAGGTGCACCAGTTGACGCTCATCTTTTTCTTGTAGGCCAGCCCTCTCTTGAAAAGCTGGATGAAGATCCACTGGGTCCAGCGGTAGAACGACGGGTCGGTGGTGTTGACCTCCCGGTCCCAGTCGAAGCTGTACCCCAGCGCCATGGCCTGCTTGCGGAAATTCGCAACGTTGCGGGACATGGCCTCGGACGGGTGGATCTTGTGCTTGATGGCGAAGTTCTCCGCCGGCAGGCCGAAAGCGTCCCACCCGATGGGGAACAGCACGTTCTTGCCGTCCATGCGCAGCTTCCGCGCCAGCACGTCCATGGCGGTATAGGGCCTGGTGTGGCCCACGTGCAGGCCGATGCCGGACGGATACGGGAATTCGATCAGCGCGAAGAAGTTCGGCTTGTCCGACTGGTCCTCCGCGTGGAACACCTTTTGGGAATACCATCTGTCCTGCCACTTCTTGTCGATCTCCGCGTGACGGGAATAGTCCATGTTAACGCTTCCTTCCAAACGAATCAATCTGTCTTTGCTTTTCAAAGCGAGGCCGGGTCCACCGCTTCCGCGTCGGACCAGAGCCGCTCCAGCGAATAGAACTCGCGCACTTCCCGGTTGAAGATGTGCACGATGACGGTCCCGAAATCCAGCAGGACCCAGCTGGACGAGCCGTGTCCCTCCTCGTGCAGCGGCGGCAGCCCCTTTTCCGACAGCGCCTTGTCCACCGAATCGGCGATGGCGCGCATCTGGGTGTTGGACGTGCCCGTGCAGATCACGTAATAGTCGGCCAGCGTCGTAAGCTCCGTCACGCGCAGCAGACGGAGATCCCCCGCTTTTTTGTCAAGGGCGGCCTCCACGGCGATCCTTGCGGTCTCTTCCGGCGTCATAGCTCTCTCCTCCGGCGTCATTTTCCGTAATTCTCGCTGCGCTGGACCACATTGATGGTGACGATGTCGCTGGTATACGGGTTGAAGGACTCGTTGATCGTCCGCAGCAGCTCGTTGGGATAAGGGATCCACATCCCCGAGTCCTTGGCGGGACCGCCGGGGAAGGTGATGAAGTTGATATCAGAGGGCTTCACGGACACTGCGCTCTTGGCGAACCAGACCAGATCGGTCTTCTTCATGCCGGTCGTCACGTTGTCGTAGACCGCGCCTGCGATCTCCGCGGCCCGGATCGCGGTGGCCCCGTCCAGCATCTGCTCGGCGGCGGCCTTCAAAAACGCGTTGCGCGTGCGGATGCGGCCGATGTCCGCGTCCACATATCCGCTGCGGAAGCGGCAGACCTGAAGCGCCTGCGTGCCGGACAGCCACTGATATCCCGCGGCGATGTCGATGTGCAGGTTCTGGGAATTGTCGTTGTAGTACATCCGCGTGGGCACGTCGAAGTACACGCCGCCGATGTAGTTGATGATTTCCACGAAGCCGTTCATGTCCACCGTGACGTAAAAGTCCGGATAGAACCCGACCAGGTTGTACACCTCGTACAGCAACGACTCGATGCCGCCGTTCATGTAGGCCAGATTGATGTGCTTCAGGCCGCTGGAACGGTTGTTGGCCTTGCTGTAGGTGTCGCGGGGGATGGACATGACGTTGATCGTCTGTCCCACCGTGTCGTAGGTGGCGATCATGATGACGTCCGTCAGGGCCTTGGACTGGTCCAGGCCCACCAGCAGGAAGGTGTAGACCCCCTCCCGCCGGGCCAGCTCGGTCGGCGGCGTCGGCACGTCGTGGATGATGCCCGACTCGTCGGTGTAGACGAACTTGGTGCTGCCCTGTTCGTCGGTCATCACCGAGGTGCTCCCGTAGACCACGTCGGGATCCAGCGTGCCGTAATGGCTCACCACGCCGGTGGCGTCGGACCAGACCGTCTCGGGCGGATTCACGACCGGCGGCTTGTTGGAGTTCACCAGGAACCGGATCAGAAAGACCGCGCCGATGACCACCGCGACGGCGGCCGCCGCGACGATGGCGATGATCAGCTTTTTCTTTTTGCCGGTGCCCTTTTCGCTTTCGAATTCGTTTTCATAATTACGCATACTCGTTTTTTCCTTTCGCCGGAACCCCGTTCTCCGGGACGTCCGGGCAGACGCGGTTGGTGATTTTATTATTATACGCCGTCTTTTCCTTCGATGCAACGACGAATCTCCCACAAATCAGCGGTTTCTTTTTCCTTTTCCTGTACGGTATCACTCATTTTCCCGCTTGGCGCGCCGTTTCCTCCCCGTACAGACCGTGGGCCTCGATATAGCGGAAGACCGCCGCGGGGACCTTGTCCGCGTCCCGGCTCCGCCGGAACTCCGTGGACGACAGCTCCATGGGCGGCGCGTCCAGCAGGTGGATCTCGGCGCCCTGGCCGGTCAGCCGCGCGGCCGCGTCCCGCATGAGCGCCGCGTCCGCCTCGTTCCGCGGCAGCGCCGCGAAGGCCGCCATCCGCAGCAGCTCGTCCGCCCGGTACCAGTGCTCCAGCGAGACCAGCATGTCCGACCCGCACAGAAAACAGAACCGCTCGCCGGGCATCCGGGCGGAAAGCTCCGTCAGGGTGTCGTAGGTATAGCTTTTCCCCTCCCGCGCAATCTCCGCGTCGCTGACGGACATCCATTTTTTTCCGCGGGCCGCCAGCCGCGCCATGGCGAGACGCTGGGCCGCGGTGGCGCCGCCGGAGACCTGCTTGTGCGGCGGCAGATACGCGGGGATCAGGATGACCCGCTCCAGCCCCAGCTGCCGGCGTGCGGTCCGCGCCAGATACAGGTGGCCCTTGTGCGGCGGGTCAAAGGTCCCTCCCAGAAGCCCGATCACGGCTTGGGAAGCTCAAAGGCAGAATCCTTGTCCTTCTGCCGGAAGAGGACGAAGATCGTGCCGATGGTCTGAACGGGCTCGGCGTCCAGCGCGGCGCAGACCTCGTCGCAGGCCGCCCGCGTGTCGAGGCCGCTGTTGGGCAGGACCCGGACCTTGACCAGCTCCCGCGCCTTCAGCGCGGTGCCGATGCCGGACACGGCGCTGCGCGACAGGCCGTCCTTCCCGATCTGGGCCACGACCTCGATCTGATTGGCCTTTCCTCTCAGGAAGGCCCGCTGTTTTCCGGTCAGCATTTCGGATCCTCTCCTTTCAGCTTGGCGGCCAGCGCCGTCAGCGCGTGGTGCCGGTGCGAAACGGAATCCTTGACGTCCGCTCCCACCACGCCGAAGCGGTATCCGTTGCTGTCCTCGAAAATGGGATCGTACCCGAAGCCGCCGTGGCCGCAGGCGCGGTCCAGGACCCGCCCCTCGCACAGGCCCTCCGCCTCGACGCGGCGCCCGTCGGGATACGCCACGCACACGGCGCAGCGGAAGCGCGCGCTGCGCCGCTCCGGCGGGATGTCCTTCATCAGGCCGAGGATCAGCTCGGTCCGGGCCGCGTCGTCCAGCTCCTCGCCGCCGTAGCGGGCGGAATAGATCCCCGGCGAGCCGCCCAGCGCGTCGATGCAGAGGCCCGAATCGTCGGCGATGGCCGGCCGGCCGGAGGCGGAGCAGACGGCCTCGGCCTTTTTCCGCGCGTTCTCCGCAAAGGTCAGCCCGTCCTCCCGGGGGTGAAGATCCAGCCCCGCCTCGGCCATGGTGACGACCTCGATGCCGAGCTCGCCCAGGATGCGTCGCATCTCCTTCAGCTTGGCGGGGTTGTTGGTGGCGGCGATCAGCGTCGTGTTCATTTCAGTCCTCCGCAGGCGCGCCGGCGCGCCGCGCACAGCTCCGCGATCCCCTTGGTCCCGAGGTCCAGAAGCTCGTTCAGCTCGTCCCGGGAAAAGGGGCGCGCCTCGCCGGTGCCCTGAAGCTCGATCACACGGCCCGCGGCCGTCATGACCATGTTGAAATCCGCGTCGGCCCGGCTGTCCTCGGAATAGTCCAGGTCCAGCAACACCTCGCCGCCCACGATGCCCGCCGAAACGGCGGCGATCTCCTCGCGAACGGGGTTCGCCGGGCAGACGCCCTGTTTTTTCAGCTTTTCACAGGCCAGCCAAAGCGCCAGCCACCCGCCGGTGATGGACGCCGTCCGCGTGCCTCCGTCGGCCTGCAGCACGTCGCAGTCCACCGTCACCGTCATGCCGCACAGCAGGCGCAGATCCGTGACGCTGCGCAGCGAGCGGCCGATGAGCCGCTGGATCTCGGCGCTCCGCGGTGCCAGCTTCAGGTTGGCGATGTCCCTTCTGCCGCGGGTCTGGGTCGCCGCGGGCAGCATGGCGTACTCCGCCGTCACCCACCCCTCCGGGCTTCCGACCAGATGCGGCGGCACCCGCTCCTCCACCGTGGCGCTGCACAGCACCCGGGTCTTGCCCGTCTCGATGAGAACGCTGCCCGCAGGGTATTCGCCCCAGCCGACGGTGAACTTCACCGGGCGGATCTGGTCTTTTCCTCTGTTGTTGTACCGCATCAGGCTTCCTCCTCCGATCCTTTCCGGTCAAAGAGCGCGTCCACGAAGCTGTCGGCGTCGAAGGGCAGAAGATCGTCCATCTTCTCGCCGACCCCGACGAACCGCACCGGGATGCCGCAGCCCCTGGCCAG
>JAEERN010000247.1 GCA_016285815.1 Clostridiales bacterium | reverse complement strand
TTCTGTGAGGCCCGGCGTTTTTTGGTGCACGTGAAGGAGGGATCGCGTTGAAAAAAGCAGTCGGCGCCCGGAGGGGTGGCTTTGCCGCCCGGGCGGCGGTCGTCGCGCTGGTGACGGCGCTTTGCGTCGGCGCCGCGGCGGCGGGGTACCTGTCGCGGACCGCCGCCGTCTCGGCGAAGAAGCGGGACCTGCCCATCTACTGCGTCGGACGGGACGACGGCGCGATTGCCCTAAGCTTCGACGCGGCCTGGGGCGCGGACAACACGCAGAAGATCCTGGATGTGCTGGACGAGTACGGCGTGAAGACCACCTTTTTCGTCGTGGGCCGGTGGGCCGAAGAGTATCCGGACACCGTGCGGGCCATCGCCGCCGCGGGCCACGAGGTCATGAACCACTCTCAGACCCACCCGCAGATGAGCGGTCTCGGCCGGGCGGAGATGCTGCGCGAGCTGGACCGGTGCAGCGACGGGATCGAGGCGCTGACCGGGGCGCGGCCCGGCCTGTTCCGGGCGCCCTTCGGGGATTACAGCGACGCCGTGGTGGCCGCCGCGCGGGAGCGGGGGATGACCGCGGTCCAGTGGGACGTGGACAGTCTGGACTGGAAGGATCTGCCGGCGGACGAGATCTGGGCCCGGGTGACGGGAAAGGTGAAGAGCGGCAGCATCGTGCTGTTCCACAACGCGGGCCTGCACACGCCGGAGGCGCTGCCGCGGGTGCTGGAGACGCTGATCCGGGAAAAGGGGTACAAGGTGGTGCCCGTGTCCGAGCTGCTTTTGCAGGGGAGCTATACCGTCGACCACACGGGCCGCCAGATTGCCGGCGGGGCGCGTTGACAGCGGCCGCCGGATGTGGTAAGCTTATGGCAAAGCACGGAGAAAGGCGGCGATGACCATGCTCACCGTCGGGTGTCACCTGTCCTCGTCCGGGGGCTATCTGGCCATGGGGCGCCAGGCCGAGGCCCTCGGGGCGAACACGTTCCAGTTTTTCACGCGCAGCCCCCGGGGCGGGGCGGCCAGGGCCTTCGACCCCGTAGACGCGGCGGCGCTGCGCGCTTTTCTGGCCGAAAAAAGCTTCGGGCCCGTCGTGGCCCATGCGCCCTATACCTTGAACCCCGCGGCAGCCGAGGGACGCACGCGGGAGTTCGCCGCCATGGTCATGGCCTCGGATCTGGCGGTGCTGGAGCACCTGCCGGGGTGTCTGTACAACTTCCACCCCGGGTCCCACATGGGACAGGGGACGGCGGCGGGCGTCGAGCGAATCGCGGCGCTGCTGAACGACTGCATGAGCCGGGACATGGCCGTCACCGTGCTGCTGGAGACCATGGCGGGCAAGGGCAGCGAGATCGGCGGCCGCTTCGAAGAGCTGGCCGCGATCCTGGACCGCTGTCGGGTCCCCGAACACGTGGGGGTCTGTCTCGACACCTGTCACGTCTCCGACGGCGGCTACGACGTGGGCGAGGGGCTGGAGCGGACGCTGGACGAGCTGGCCCGTCTGGTGGGCGCGGACAAGCTGGCGGCGGTGCATCTTAACGACAGCAAGAACCCGCCGGGCTCGCACAAGGACCGCCACGAGCTGCTGGGAAAGGGCTTTCTGGGCCTTGAGACCTTCCGGCGGATCGTCAACTGCCCGCGGCTCAAGGGGCTGCCCATGATCCTGGAGACGCCAAACGACCTGCCGGGGTACGCCGCCGAGATCGCCCTGCTGCGATCCATGGAGGAGACGGCCGGCTAAGGCCGCGAAAAACGGTTTGCGCCGGGGCGGGAACTGTGGTATAATGAAAAAAACGCGAGAGGCGGGATCTGTTTTGGAAGACCGGGAAGGCAGAAAGAAATACTCTATCTCGCTGGGCGAGATCATCGACGAGTTCGGCTTTCGGGTGGCCTGGGCGCCGGAGGGGTACCGGGACATCCGGATCCACTCGGACGACCTGAACCGGTGCGGGCTCCAGCTGGCGGGGTTCTACGACTTTTTCGATCCCGAGCGGCTCCAGATGATCGGCAAGGTGGAGACCACCTTTTTGAGCCATTTTTCGCCGGAACAGCGGACCGAGGCGTTCAAGACGCTGTTCTCCACGGGGATCCCGGCGCTGATCGTCACGCGGAACATCGAGCCGTATCCCGAGTGCATGGCCATGGCCCGGGCCCACGGGACCGCCATCCTCTGCGCCGCGGAGGACACGGCCAGCACGCTGGCGGCCCTGCTTTCCTCGCTGAAGGTCCATCTGGCCGAGCGCGAGACGCGCCACGGCGTGCTGGTGGAGGTCTACGGCGAGGGCATCCTGCTGCTGGGCGACAGCGGCATCGGCAAGAGCGAGACCGCCGTCGAGCTGATCAAGCGCGGCCACCGGCTCATCGCGGACGACGCGGTGGAGATCAAGCGCGTCTCCAGCCGGACGCTGGTGGGCGCGGCCACGGAGATCAACCGCCATATGATCGAGCTGCGCGGCATCGGCGTGGTGGACGCCATGCGGCTGTTCGGCATGGGCGCGGTCAAGCCCACGGAGAAGATTGACCTGATCATCCATCTGGAGAACTGGGTGGACGGCAAGTGCTATTCCCGTCTGGGGGACGAGACGGAGTACACCAGCATCCTCGGCATCAACATCCCGTCGCTGACCATCCCGGTGAAGCCGGGGCGCAACCTGGCGGTCGTCATCGAGGTGGCGGCCATGAACAACCGGAACATCAAGCTGGGCTACAACGCGGCCCAGGAGCTGATTCACCGGCTGGACATCAGCATGGGGATCATGGACCGCTGAGCGGAACGCCGCGCCGGCCGCGGCGCCCTTTTCCCGGGGCGCCGCGGCTTTTCTGCGCGCCGCGCGCGGGCGGAAAAGCCGGGGAAAAGATTTTTTTGCGCGAAAAAGAGGAATCGGCGAAAAATCCGCGTATTGTATTGATGCGCGGGCTTTGCGCAAGGCGGGCCCGCGGAAGAGCGAAACGGGAAGGGAGGCGGCGCGCGTGCCGAGATTCGACGAGAGCTTTCTGGAAGAACTGACCGCCCGGGCCGACATCGTCGACGTGGTGTCGCGTTACGTCTCGCTGAACCGCAAGGGCGAGCGGTACTGGGGCCTGTGCCCGTTCCACGGGGAAAAGACCCCGTCCTTTTCCGTGGTGCCGGACAAGCAGTTCTACTACTGCTTCGGCTGCGGCCGGGGCGGCGGCGTCATCAACTTCATCATGGACGCCGAGCGGCTGGAGTTTGCCGACGCGGTGGCGCATCTGGCCTCGCTGTGCAACATGGAGCTGCCCGAGCGGGGCGACGGCGGCGCGGCCGATTTCAAAAAGCGGCTCTGCGCCATGAACGCCGAGGCGGCCCGGTTCTTCCACGCCAACCTGAAGAGCCCCGCCGGAGCGGCGGCGGTGGCGTACCTGCAAAAGCGCCGGCTGTCCCCCGCGACGGTGACGCGCTTCGGTCTGGGGTACGCGCTGCCGGGATGGAACACCCTGTCGGACCACCTGAGGCGGCTGGGCTATACCAACGCGGAGATGCTGGAGGGCGGTCTGGTGCGCAAAAGCGAGCGCGGGGTCTACGACGTGTTCCGCGACCGGCTGATGTTCCCCATCATCGACGCCCGCGGGAACGTGCTGGCCTTCGGCGGCCGCGTGCTGACCGGGGACGGGAACGGCCAGAAGTACATCAACACCAACAACACGCCGGTGTATTCCAAGAAAAACACGCTTTACGCATATAACATCGCGCGGAAGACCGCGGAAAAGCAGATGATCCTGGTCGAAGGGTACATGGACGCCGTCAGCCTGCATCAGGCGGGCTTCACCAACACCGTGGCCTCGCTGGGCACGGCGCTGACCGCCGAGCACGCCAAGCTGCTGTCCCGGACCGTCCGGGAGGTGGTCATCGCCTACGACACGGACAAGGCGGGCACCGCCGCCACGGAGCGGGCCATCGGCATCTTTTCGGAGAACGGCGTCTCCATGAAGATCCTGCGGGTGCCCGGCGGCAAGGACCCGGACGAGTTCGTGCGGCTGAACGGCGCGGAGGAGTTCCGCAAGGTCCTGGCCGGCGCGGAGCAGCAGATGGACTATCGCCTGAGGACGGCCAAAAGCGGCGCGGACCTGTCCACCGAGGAGGGGCGGATCGCCTATCTCAAGGCGGCGGGCAAGCTGCTGAGCGAGCTGTCCAGCCGCATCGAGCTGGAGGTCTATGCCGGGCGCGTGGCGGAAGAGACCGGCGTCTCGCGGGACACGGTCATGGCCGAGGCGGACCGGCTCCGGCGGGCCGCGTTCTCGCGGGAGCGGAAAAAAGAGCACACCGAGGACCTGAACCCCGAGCGGCTGGTCCAGCCCCGGCGGGACAGCGGCGTACGCTATGCCGACCCCGCCGCGGCGCGGGGGGAGGAAGAGCTGATCTCGCTGCTGTGCACCCGGCCGTCGCTGACGGCGGAGGCGGCGCGGCGGGTGACCGCCGGGGACTTCACCTCGCCGGAGCTGGGCCGGATCTACGGCGCGCTGACGGCGGAGGCCGCCGCCGGGAAAGAGCCGGACGTGAACCTGCTTTCGGCGTCTCTGGCGCCGGAGGACATGCGCCTGCTGGGCAAGATCCTGGCGGCGGACCGGCCCCACCGGGGCACGGAGCGGGAGCTGGCGGACGTCTGCGGGCGCGTGGCGCGCCGCCGGACGGAGCCGGACGTGGACCCGTTGCTGGCGCTGCGGGACCGGAAGCGGGAACAGCAGACCGAGCGGTGACAAAAGAAGCAGGACCGGGCGCGGAAGAGACGCCCGGAAAACGGGAAGGGACGGAAAGAGCCATATGGAAAACGAAAACGTCAACGTCATCCGATCGCTGATCGAGCAGGGGCAGAAGACCGGAAAGCTCAACTACAAGGAGGTCACCAACATCCTGGAGGAGTCCAACTTCGACAACGAGCAGATCGACCGGTTCTTCGACAATCTGGACGGGCTCGGCATCGAGCTTCAGGTGGACTACGGCGGGGACGTCAACGAGGAAGACCTGATCGGCGAGCCGCTGGAGCTGGACAATGTGGACGAGGTCAGCCCGGACGAGCTGGACGACGCCGCGCTGATGGAGAACTTCGCCACGGACGACCACGTCCGCATGTATCTCAAGGAGATCGGCAAGGTGGACCTGCTCTCCACCGAGGTGGAGAGCGAGCTGGCCCGCCGCATGTCCGAGGGCGACGTCGAGGCGAAGAACAGGCTGGTCGAGGCCAACCTGAGGCTGGTGGTCAGCATCGCCAAGCGCTATATGGGCCGCGGGATGCACTTTCTCGATCTGATCCAGGAGGGCAACCTGGGCCTGATCAAGGCGGTGGAGAAGTTCGACCACACCAAGGGGTACAAGTTCTCGACCTACGCCACCTGGTGGATCCGCCAGGCCATCACCCGTGCCATCGCAGACCAGGCGCGGACCATCCGCATCCCCGTCCACATGGTCGAGACCATCAACAAGGTCATCCGCGTGTCGCGCCAGCTCCTGCAGGAGCTGGGCCACGATCCGTCCCCCGAGGAGATCTCCGCCGAGATGGGGATGCCGGTGGACAAGGTCCGCGAGATCATGAAGATCGCCCAGGACCCCGTTTCGCTGGAGACGCCCATCGGCGAAGAGGAGGACAGCCATCTGGGCGACTTCATCGCCGACGACGAGCTGCCCGAACCCGCCGAGGCGGCCAGCCAGACCCTGCTGCGCGAGCAGCTCATGCGCGTGCTGCACGACCTGACCCCGCGCGAAGAAAAGGTGCTGAAGCTGCGCTTCGGACTGGAGGACGGCCGCACCCGCACGCTGGAGGAAGTGGGCAAGGAGTTCAACGTGACCCGGGAACGCATCCGCCAGATCGAAGCCAAGGCCCTGAGAAAGCTGCGCCACCCCAGCCGCTCGAAGAAGCTGAGAGATTTTCTGAGCTGAGCCCCGCACGGTACGTCCGATCATACGATATATTGGGAGGAAACACGTTATGAAGATCTCGATCACATCCTACAGCTACAGCCAGAACATGCGCCGGGACGGGTTCAGCGTCTTCGACGCCATGCGCCACGCCCGCTCCATCGCCGACGGCTTTGAGTTTTCCGGCTTCGACACGCCGGAGGGCAGGACGCCGCTGGAATACGCCGCCGAGCTGAAGGCCTTTGCCGACGGCATCGGTCTGCCCATCGTCTGTTACGCCATCGGCGCGGATATGATGCGCGAGGATCTGGACGCCGAGGTGGAGCGCGTCTGCCGCGAGGTGGACGTGGCCGCCGCGCTGGGCGCGCCGGTCATGCGCCACGACGTGGCCTGGGGCTTCCCGGACTGGTACAAGGGGATCCGCACCTTCGGGGCGGTGCTGCCGCGTCTGGCCGAGGGCTGCCGCCGCATCACCGAATACGCCAGGACCAAGGGCATCCGGACCTGTTCGGAGAACCACGGCCAGTTCGTCCAGGAGGCGGACCGCGTCGTCGCGCTGGTGGAGGCGGTGAACGATCCCAACTACGGCGTGCTGTGCGACGTGGGCAACTTCCTCTGCGCCGACGACGTCAGCCACATCGCCGTGGGAAAGGTCGCCCCGCTGACGTTCCATGTCCACGCCAAGGACTTTCTGGTCAAGCCCGGCACGTCCGCCGATCCCGGCGACGGCTGGTTCCGCTCCCGCGGGGGAGTCTATCTGCGCGGCACGGTCATCGGCCACGGCGCGGTGCCCGTGGAGCAGGACCTGTGGATCCTGCACCGGGCGGGATACGACGGGTACGTCACGGTGGAGTTCGAGGGGTCCGAGCGGTGTCCGGAGGCCATCGAGCTGGGCGCGGCGAACCTGAAGCGCTGGCTGGCGGCGCTGGACTGACGAAAGCGCGGGCCGGCAGAAAACCGTTGAAAATCCGCCGGACCGCCCCGAGGCGGGCCGCGGTTAGAAAGAAGAAAGAGCATGAACAAAAAACCTGTCCTCCTCGTCGTCATGGACGGCGTAGGCATCTCGAAGACCGGCCTCGGCGACGGCGTCGCCATGGCCCACACCCCGACCCTCGACCGGCTGATGAAGGAGTGTCCCATGACCCGGCTCCAGGCCCACGGCACCGCCGTCGGTCTGCCGTCGGACGAGGATATGGGCAACAGCGAGGTGGGCCACAACGCCCTCGGCTGCGGCCAGGTCTATTCCCAGGGGGCCAAGCTGGTCAACGAATCCATCGAAAACGGCAAGATCTTCGCCTCGGACGCGTGGCGCGACGTGACCGCCGTGTCCGACCGGGGGGGCACGATCCACTTTTTGGGTCTGCTGTCCGACGGCAACGTCCATTCGAACATCAGCCACCTGTTCGCCATGCTGGAGCGGACCAAGGCCGACGGCGCGCGCCGCGTCCGCATCCACATCCTGCTGGACGGGCGCGACGTGCCCGCCACCAGCGCCCTGACCTATGTGGAGATGCTGGAGAACAAGCTGGCCGAGCTGTCCGACGACCGCTTCGACGCCCGCATCGCCAGCGGCGGCGGCCGCATGAAGGTCACCATGGACCGCTATATGGCCGACTGGAACATGGTCCGCATCGGCTGGGAGACCCACGTCAGAGGCGAGGGCCGGCGGTTCGCCTCGGCGGCGGAGGCCATCGAGACCTATCGCGCCGAGCTGAACTGCATCGACCAGGACCTGCCCGCCTTCGTCATCGCCGACGAAAGCGGCCCGCTGGGCCCCATCCGGGACGGCGACTCCGTGGTGCTGTTCAACTTCCGCGGCGACCGGGCGCTGGAGATCAGCATGGCCTTCGAGTATGAGGATTTCAGCGGCTTCGACCGCGGTCCGCGGCCCGACGTTGTCTATGCCGGCATGCTGCAGTACGACGGGGACCTGAAGCTGCCCGCCCGGTTCCTGGTGGCGCCGCCGGACATCCGCCACACCCTGTCCGAGCTTTTGATCGCCAACGGCCTGCGCCAGTACGCGGTCAGCGAGACCCAGAAGTACGGCCACGTGACCTATTTCTGGAACGGCAACCGCAGCGGCAAGTTCAGCGAAGAGCTGGAGACCTTCCGCGAGATCCCGTCGGACAACGTCAGCTTCGACGAGCGTCCGTGGATGAAGTGCGCCGAGATCACCGACGACGTCATCGCCGCGCTGAAGAGCGGGAAATACGACTTCATCCGCTGCAACTTCCCCAACGGCGACATGGTGGGCCACACGGGCAATCTGGACGCGGTCATCACGTCCATGAGCGCGCTGGATCTGATGCTGACGCGGCTGGAAAAGGCCTGCGCCGAGCTGGGCGTGACGCTGGTGGTCACCGCCGACCACGGGAACGCCGACGAGATGCTGGAGCGCAACAAAAAGGGACAGATCCAGGTCCGGACGGCCCACTCGCTGAACCCCGTGCCGTTCATCATCTGCGACCCGGAGCGGGAGATCCGCTTCGGCGAGGGTCCCTACGGGCTGGCCAACGTGGCGCCCACGGTGGCCCAGCTGTTCGGGATCGAGGCGCCCTCCTGCTGGGAGCCCGGCATGCTGGTCCGGTAAGGGCCCGGAACGGTGATGCCGGTGAAAGACGAGATCCTGTTTTCCTCGTTCATCGGCCCGACGGAGGACGTCGGGACCTGCGCTCTGGTGCTGGAAAAACGGTTTGAAGCGGGCGGCGGAGACGCCGCCTCGCTTCAGATCACGGCCAAGGGCGTCTATGCCGCGGAGATCAACGGCCGCCCCGTGGGGGATTTCTTTCTGGCGCCGGGCTGGACGGAGTATTTCACGCGGATCCAGTATCAGACCTACGACGTGACGGAGCTGATCCGCCCCGGCGAGAACGTGATCCGCGTCACCGTGGGCTGGGGCTGGTTTTTCCACCGCATCTACGGGCAGAGCCACAGCGATCTCGCGCTCATCGCCGCCCTGGTTCTGCGGGACGGGGCCGGCGGAAAGACCGTGATCCCCACGGACGAGAGCTGGGACTGGGGCACCGGCCCGTGGATCTACGACGACTTTTACAAGGGCGAGACCTACGACGCCAACCGGGACGTGGTCCTGCGCGGAAAGGCCGCGAAAAAGCCGTTCTTCTGCCGGGAGATCGTGCCCCAGCAGGGCGAGATCCTGCGCGAGCAGGAGCGTCTGCCGGCGCGGCGCGTCTTCGTGACGCCGCGGGGCGAGACCGTGATCGACTTCGGCCAGAACCTGGCGGGGCACGTGGAGTTCCGCGTCGCCGGCCGCCGGGGCGAGACCGTCGTCCTGCGGCACGCCGAGGTTTTGGACCGGGACGGGAACTTTTATCTGGACAACCTCCGCGCCGCGGACAACCGCGTGACCTTCGTCTGCGACGGGAAGCCGCACGTGTTCAAGACCCGCTTCACCTATCAGGGGTTCCGCTACGTCCGGCTGGAGGGATTCTCCGACGAGATCCGCCCCGAGGACTTCACGGCCGTGGCGGTCTGGTCCGACATGAAGCGGACGGGGCGGTTCGCCTGCGGCGAGCCGCTGCTGGAGCGGCTCTATGAGAACCAGCTCTGGGGCCAGCGCGGCAATTACGTCGACATCCCCACGGACTGCCCCCAGCGCGACGAGCGTCAGGGCTGGGTGGGGGACGCCCGCATGTTCCTGCGGGCGGGCTGTTACAACTACGACACGGACCGCTTTTTCCGGAAGTGGCTGCGGGACCTGAAGTACGGCCAGGCGCTGGACGGGCGCGTTCCCACGGTATCGCCGCTGATGGACTTCTGGTGGGATCCCTCCCGGGCCCCCACGGGGGATTCCATGATGGCGGTCTCGTACATGCCGTGGCAGCTCTATCTGATGTACGGCGACAAAGAGATCCTGCGGGAGATGTTCGAGCCCATGCGTCTGGCGGCGGACTGGATCCGCGGCAAGCTGGAGGACGGCCTTTGGCAGTCCGACGTGAACTTCGGCGACTGGCTGGCGCTGGACGGCGAGCCGGACAGCTATACCGGCGCCACGCCGGGGGTCCTGATCTACAACGCCTTTGCGATCTACGGTCTGCGGTTCACGGTCAAGACCTGCGAGGTCCTCGGCTGTGACGCCGCCGGCTTCCGCACGCTTTACGACGAGATGCGCCGGGCCTACGTCCGCCGCTTTATCGGGCCGGACGGGCGGATGACCGTGGACACCCAGAGCGCCTGCGTCTACACGCTGGCCTTCGGGCTGGCCGACGACCCCGCGCCCATCGCGGCCCAGCACCGCGAGCTGATCGCGCGCTGGGGCCGCCGCACCACCGGCATGGGCTCGCCCTACGACCTGCACGCCCTCAGCGAGAACGGCAACGGGCGTCTGGCCTGGGATCTGCTGCTCAGCGAGACCTATCCCTCGTGGCTCTACGCCGTCAAGGCCGGGGCCACGACCATGTGGGAGCACTGGGACGGGATCCGGCCCGACGGGACCATGTGGGATCCGGCCATGAACTCGTTCAACCACCACGCCTGCGGCGCGGTGGGAGATTGGCTCTACGGCCGGGCCGCCGGGATCCTGCCGGACGAGACGGCCCCGGGCTTCGCACGGACCCTGTTCCGGCCGCTGCCGGACGAGCGGGTGGGCTGGCTGTCGGCCTCGCTGGAAACGCGGTTCGGCATGGTCCGGTCCGGCTGGCGGGTGGAGGACGGGGCGGTGGCCTTCGACCTCACCGTGCCCGAGGGGACCACGGGGCTGTTCGACGCCTGCGGGGTCCGGTGCGAGCTGACGCCGGGCCGCCATCGCTTCTCCTGTCCGTGGAGAGCGGAGTGAAGAAAAAGGGGAAGGGCTTTGAAAAGCCCTTCCCTTTCGTTTGCCCCGCGGGCGGGGAAAAAGAAAGAAAAATAGATCGAAAAACCGCCGTCCCGGTCCGGGCGGCGGTTTTCAGTCGAGGTCGAGCGAGCGGGGCGGGTCTTTTTGGAATTCCGCGATATCGGTCAGCTGACAGTCGAAAATGTTGCAGAGGGCGTCAAGGGTGTTGGAAGAGACCGATTCGTCGTTCATCAGACGCTGGATGGTTTTGCTGTCCAGATTGTAGAGTCCGCACTTGTTCCGCAGGTAATAGGTGCTGATCTTTCTCTTTTTCATCAACTCGCGCAGCGGCCGGAATGAGATCATGAAAAAACCCCTTGACTTTTTTATCATTATCTCATATAATTGGTGCAGAAAATATGAGGAATATTCCTCATACACGCGCGGAGCGGCCGAATAAGAGGGAAAGGAGGCGAGTGAGGCGTGGGAATCCGGGTGGTCAAGCTGGAATGTCCCGGGTGCGGTGCAGCAGTAGATTCGGACCGGAAAGAGTGCGAGTTTTGCGGCAGCAGGCTGGTGGTCACTTCCTTTTCCGACATCTGCGGAATGAGTTCGCCGGGCGTATCACGCTATATGGGTTCGCTGAAGGCCGCTTTGAGAGAAATGCCGAGAGACGCTTCGCTGAACACGGCGGCGGCGCTTTGCTGTCTTCGTCTGAAGCAATACGACGAGGCGGCCGCAGCCTTTGAGCGGGTCATCGGGCTTGGGTGTACCGATCCGGAGGTGTATTTTTGGGCGGCGGCGACACAATTGAAGGGAAAAAAGGCATTTCTGACGCCGCGAACCGGTGTGGAAAAGGCAATGGCCTTTCTCAATGCCGCGATCGCATTAGAACCGCGCGGGGTCTTTTGGCTGTTTTTGGCCTATCTGCAGTACGACTATTTTGAACGAAAGTACCTGAACGCTTCGCCGGGAAGCTGGATCTGTCTGGAGCAAGCACGGCGTTACGGCGTGCCGTCGGCTGATCGAAAACTGTTGTTCGAAGTGCTGGGCGTTTCGGATCCGTTTGCCCGGTGAGTATAATTTGAAAGGGGAAGAAGTTGCTATGGATTTTGAGAGGAACCAAAAGTATTTCAAGGGGATCAGCTATGCGGGCGTGGTATGGCTGTTCGTTTTGAGCGGGATCCTGCTTGTAGCCGGGATTTGGTTGTGGCCTTTGCTGATCGTGAGCGTTTTGCTGAGTGGGTGGGCTGTGGCAGCCTTGATTGTCAAGAAAAAAAGCTATATGACAGACGCCATGTACGACGAAGCGGTCGAGACTTATACAAAGTTCCTTCCGGAGTATGTGCTGCCGAAACTAGGTGTTGATCCGGAGGAAGTCAACGAGGCGAAGCCCATGCAGTTTGGCGGGTATTCGTTCTTCCCTCAAATCGCGTTTGTGAAGTACGGGGCGGACGGTTTTACTCGGACCAACCGGTTTGAGCGTTCGATCCTGTTTTTCTCGCGCGATGCGCTTCATTGTTATTATGTCAACGTTGAAACGTGTTTTCCGAACCAGCCGCCGATCGAGAGGACAACTGTGTACTTTTATACCGATATCGTCTCCTGTTCCACCCAGACGGAGAGCGTTCAGAAAGACGGAAAAATTTACACGTTCAACACTCTGCGTGTTACCAATAAAAGCGGAAACCATCTTTCGTTTACGGCGAAGGATTCGCCGCAGTTCCAGCAGAGCGTCAACGCATTGCGGGCTCTGCTGAAGGAAAAAAAGAACGCCTGAGCGGCGCTGGAGCGAAAAAGAAACGGCGCGGACGATCCCCCGTGGGATCGTCCGCGCCGTTTTGGATCTGTCCGGCCCTATTTCCCGCCCACCAGCGTCCGGATCGACCGGATGAAGGCCTCGTCGAGGCCGCCGGCGCGGAAGCCGTCGAGACTGAGGACGCCGCCGGGGAATTCGAACAGACAGGCCTCGTACCCCAGCGCGGCGGCGTAGGCGGTGAGATACCCCTGTCCCCGGTTCACGTCCGCCCAGGTGTTGTCCGGGAACTCCGCGGCGAACACGCGCGCCAGCGCGCAGTCCGGCCCGGACGAGGTGATGGTCTGGGCGTACCAGCCGTGGACGTCGATGCAGACGTTCTGCGCCGGGCCGCGGGCGCCCTCCAGAAACTCCGCCAGCGCCCTGGCCTCGGGACAGGCCAGCGGCGCGTCCCCGTTGTAATTGCGCGGCTCGGTGAAGGGCACCCAGTTGGTGGGGAAACAGCGGTTGATGTCCGCGCCAGCGCCGAACCAGAGCGTCCCGTCGGCCCGGGTGACGGCGGTGGTACAGCGGCCGGGCCCGTCGCACGAGGCGCCGTCCAGCAGCCCGTCCGGGTTGCAGCAGGGCAGCACCCAGACGGTCCAGTCCGGGATCGACCACCCGGCCAGTCGCTCCATCAGCAGGTCGGCCGTCGCCACCAGCGCCGCGCCGTCCTGGGGGAAGGCGTCCTCAAAGCCGTGAAGGCAAAAGGTCAGCACCAGAACGTTGTCCCCGCCGCTGAAGCGAAAGGCCTTCAGCTCGCGCCCGCGGCCGGACCGGCCGTAGACCCGCGCCTCGTCCGCGCCGGACGGTTCGAAGGCCGCCAGCGCCGCGGG
>JAEERN010000246.1 GCA_016285815.1 Clostridiales bacterium | reverse complement strand
TGATGACGCCAGCGCCGCGGGGCAGCGGCACCGCGTAGCAGGTTCCGCCCACCGTGCCCAGCGTCACCCGGACGAATTCCTCGTATTTCAGGGAGGAGACCACCTTTTTCGTCAGCACCGCCTGCGCGGCGTCCGGGGTCTGCTCCGTTCTTGCGTAATACAGATCGCACAGAGGCTTTACGAACGCCTCCATCACCACCATGGCGGAGACGGGGTACCCGGGCAGACCGATCAGCGGCTTGCCCTGCGCCAGCCCCAGCACCGCGGGCTTGCCGGGTTTTACGGCCACGCCGTGCAGCAGTACCTGCCCCAGCTCCGCGCAGACGGCGGCGGTGTAGTCGTCACGCCCGGCGGAGGAGCCGGCCAGCACCAGCACCGCGTCGCAGGTCTCAACGGCCTTTCGCACCGCCTCCCGCAGAAGGACTTTGTCGTCCTTCACGATGGGGCTGACGACGCAGTCCGCGTCCCACTCTCCGAGCTGGGCGGAAAAAATGGTGGAGTTGAATTCAATGATCTCTCCCGGCGCGGGGTCCGCGGTGGGGGAGACGATCTCGTCCCCGGTGGGGATGATCCCGAACACGGGGCGTTTTTTGACGGCGGTCTCCGTCACGCCGCCCGCCAGCAGCGCGCCGGCCAACGCCGGGGTGATCCGCGTGCCGGTAGGGGCGATCATGTCGCCCATGCAGAGGTCCTCGCCCACCTGCCGCACGTTCTGCCACGGAGCGACGGCGGCCAGCAGCCGCACGCTGCCGTCCTCGTCCTCCCGCACGTCCTCGATCATGACGACGGCGTCGGTCCCTTCGGGCAAAGGATCGCCCGTGTCCACCACGGTGTAGTCGCGCTTTGTCAGGACGACCGGCGCGGATTCGGCTGCGCCGAAGGTCGCTTCGGCGGCCACGGCGATGCCGTCCATGGCGCTGGCGTTGTAGTGGGGGGCGCTGATCTTCGCGTAGACCGCTTCGGCCGTGATCCGACCGACGGCGCGCTGCGTGGGGACGGTCTCCGTCCCGGCGGCAAAGCCCGCGGCGGCAGCGGCGGTCAGAAAGATCTCTTTCGCCTCCCGCAGGGGCGTATTGTTCAGATAATCGTGTCTCATAATTCCCTCAGAACAAGAAAACGGTGACGGCGCTTCCGGCGGCCAGCCCCTCGCAGTCCCGCGGCACGCGGATGTATCCGTCCGCGGCGGCGAGCTGGGAGACGATCCCGGATTTGCCGTAGACGGGCGCGGCGGCGCCGTCCTTCAAAGATACGCAGATATATTCCTCCCGCCCGTGGTTGGAGGAGACGTTTTCGGTGATCGCCGCGACGGCCGTGCGGCGGGGCAGCGGCGCGCCGGACAGGGTCTCGATGCAGGGACGCACCAGCGTCTCCGTGACGAAATAGCAGGCGGCGGGGTGGCCGGGCAGCCCGAATACGGGCGTTTTGCCGATCCGGCCGATCACCGTCGGCTTGCCGGGCTTCATGGCCACGCCGTGGGCCAATACCTCGCCCAGCGCAGCGATCACTTTCGCGGTCAGGTCCTTTTCCCCCGCGGAGGAACCGCCGGAGAGCAGCACGAGGTCGTTTTCCGAAGCGGCCTTCCGCAGCGCTTCGGTCAGCGCGTCCCCGTCGTCGGGGACGACGCCGTACCGCTTCGTTTCGCAGCCGCAGCCGCGGCACAGGGCTTCCAGCAGGTGGGCGTTCACGTCCCGCACCTTGCCGGGGGCGGGGGCGGAATCCGCCGGGACGATCTCATTGCCCGTGGAGAGGATCCCCGCCTTCGGTTTCGCGGTGACGGTACATTCCGTCACGCCCGCGGCAGCCAGCACGCCCACGGAGGCGGCGGTCATGCGGTCGCCGTCCGCCAGCAGAACGCCGTGTTCGCGCGCGTCGTCGCCGATGCGCACCACGTTTTCCCACGGGCTGACGGCGCGGTAGACGAGGCAGGCGTCAAAATCGAGGTCGGTGTATTCCACCGGTACCACCGCGTCCGCCCCGGCGGGCAGCATGCCGCCGGTGGGGATCTTCGCGCAGGTCCCCCGGTCCAGCGAAAGCGCCGTCGCTTCGCCCATGCGGATCTCGCCGGCCACGGTCAGGTCGGCCGGGAGCGATTCCCCCGCGCCGAACACGTCGGCGGCGATCACGGCGTAGCCGTCCATGGTGGAGCGGGCAAAACCGGGGACGTCCTCCGGACAGAAGACGTCCTCCGCCGCCACCCGCCCGGGCAGGGCGGAAAGCGGCAGGCGCTCCGTGCGTTCGACGCGCCGGGCCAGGGATTGGGAAAGAGTGACAGCGTTTT
>JAEERN010000245.1 GCA_016285815.1 Clostridiales bacterium | reverse complement strand
GCGCGCACCCGGACAGCAGCGCCGCCAGCAGGACCGCCAGCGCGGCCGTCAGAGCGGCCGCCCGCAGCGGCCCGCGCGCCGATCCCGTCCTCACCGTTTTCTCCCCCTCCCGCAAAGCCGCGCCGGACAAACAAAAGAGCTTCGTTCCGGACGGCGGCGCTTCCCCTCCGTCCGGAAGGGCGCCCGGCCAGGCCGAAGCAAAGCTCTTTTGAAAAGATGCCGTTATTTTACCACAAAAGAGACGGTCTGTCAAGAAAAAGCTTCACCGTTCGACCCGCTTCCGGCGAAAAAATCGCCGCGTCTCCTTTGAGGGCTCACTTCGCCTCTTTTTCGTCCAGGACCGAGGCGAACCAGCCGTAGTGCACGGGCTCCGTCGGCGGCGTATACGCCCAGCGGGCCGCGTTTTTCAGGACCTGCTGCACCTGCGGATTGTGGTAGGTGCCGAAGGACTCGTGGCCGGGGCGGAAGTAGAAGATCTTGCCCTTGCCGCGGCGGTAGCAGATCCCGCTGCGGAACACCTCGCCGCCGGTGAACCAGCTGATGAACACCGTCTCGTCCGGCTCGGGGATGATGAAGTGCTCGCCGTAGGTCTCCTCGTGCTCCAGGATGATCTTGTCGCCGATGCCGCGGGCGATGGGATGGCCCGGATTGCAGTTCCAGAGGATCTCCTTGTCGCCGGTCTCGCGCCATTTCAGCGTGTCGGAATTGGTCCCCATCAGCTTCCGGAAGATCTTCGAGGCGTGGCCCGAATGGAGCACCACCAGGCCCATGCCCGCCATGACGCGGTCGTAGACCCGCTGGACGACGTCGTCCCGCACTTCCTCGTGGGCGCCGTGGCCCCACCAGAAGAGGACGTCCGTCTTGTCGAGGACCTCCTGGGTCAGACCGTGCTCCGGCTCGTCGAGCACCGCGGTGCCGACCTCCAGCCCGTCGTCCCGCAGGGCCTTGGCGATGACGGCGTGCATCCCGTCGGGATAAATGTCCTTGAGGGAGTCCCCCCGTTCGTGTCTGTACTCGTTCCACACGGTCACATACATGGTCCGCAGCCTCCGTTATCCGTCGAATTCTTTACCGCCATTATACCCTATCCCGCCAGCGATTGCAAGAAAAACCTTTGCCCGATGCAAAAAACGCCGCGCAAAAAAGACGCCGCGCGGGGCGGGGCCTCTCCCCCGCCGGCCGCGCGGCCGCTCTTTCGGTTTTCCGGTCTCAGTTCCCTCGCTCCAGCGCCTTGACCGCCGCGGAGAGCATCAGCTCGATGCGGTTGAGCTGGTTCACCTGACTGGCGCCGGGGTCGTAGTCCACCGCGGCGATGTTGGCCTCGGGGTGGTCCCGGCGCAGGGCCTTGACCGCGCCCTTGCCCACCACGTGGTTGGGCAGACAGCCGAAGGGCTGGATGCACACGATGTTCGGCACGCCGGTCTCCAGAAAGTTCGCCATCTCGCCGGTCAGGAACCACCCCTCTCCGTACTGGTTCCCCAGCGAGAGGTACTTCTCCGCCAGCCGGGCCTTGGACTGGATCGAGGTGTCCGGCGAGAACCGGGCCGACGCGGCAAGGGCTTTTTCCGCCGGCCGCCGCACCGTTTCCAGCACGCGGATCAGCGCGTTGCTCTTGACCGTCGCCGAGCGCGAGCCGCCCAGATACTTCCGGCGAAAATTCCGGCCGTAGGCGCTGTATTCGAAAAAGTCCAGAAATTCCGGCACCACGACCTCGGCGCCCCGGCTCTCCAGCAGCTCGACCAGGTGGTTGTTGGCCAGCGGCATATACTTGACCAGGATCTCGCCCACGATGCCGACCCGCGGCTTTTTCACGCCCTCCCGGATGGGAAGCTCGTCGAAGGCCCGCACGATCCTGCGGCACAGCGTCCGATATCCCCCGGCGGAAAAGCGCTTTTTCAGCAGCAGCGCGACGCACTCGTCCCGCAGGCGGCCGTGCAGCGCGTCGGCGCTTCCCGGCTCGCGCTCATAGGGGCGGACGCGGTAGAGGCACTTCATCATCAGATCGCCCAGCACGATGGCGGCGCCGCCCCGGACGATCATGGGCAGCGTCACGGAAAAGCCGGGGTTCTTCTCCATGCCGTTCATGTTCAGGGAGATGACCGGGATATGGCCCAGCCCCTCGCGCGCCAGCGCCCGGCGGATGAAGCCGATATAGTTGGTGGCCCGGCAGCAGCCGCCCGTCTGGGACATGAGGACGGCGAGGCGGTCCGTGTCGTACCGGCCGGACAGCACGGCGTTCAGGATCTGGCCCGTCATGATCAGCGAGGGGTAGCACGCGTCGTTGTTGACGCAGCGGAGCCCCGTCTCCACCGCCTCGCGGTTGTCGTTGTCCAGGATCACGACGTTGTAGCCGAACATCCGGAAAACGGGCCCGATCAGGTCGAAGTGGATGGGCGACATCTGCGGCGCCAGGATGGTATAGCCCGCGTCCTTCATCTCCCGGGTGAACACGGCGCGGTCGTAGGCCTTGGGCGACTCGTCGGGAACGGTCTCGCAGGCGCGGGCGTTGGAGGCGGCGATCAGCGAGCGCAGACGGATCCGCGCCGCGCCCAGGTTCGACACCTCGTCGATCTTCAAAAGCGTGTACAGCCGGCCGCTCTGCTCCAGGATCTCCGCCACCTGGTCGGCGGTGACGGCGTCCAGCCCGCAGCCGAAGGAGTTGATCTGGATCAGCTCCAGATCGGTCCGGCGGCAGACGAACTCCGCGGCGGTGTACAGGCGGGAGTGATAGCTCCACTGGTCGTTGACCCGCAGCGGGCGCGACGGCGTGAAGTCCGGCGTCAGCGAATCCTCGGTCAGCACGGCCAGCCCGAAGGAGTTGATCATCTCGGGGATGCCGTGGTTGATCTCCGGGTCGCAGTGGTAGGGCCGCCCGGCCAGCACGATGCCCTTCCGGCCGTTCTGCTCCATCCAGGCCAGCGCCCGGGCCCCCTCGGCGCGGACGTCGGCCTTGGCCCGCAGCATCTCGGCCCACGCGCCGCGGGCGGCGGCGCGGGTCTCGGCCTCGGGAACGCCGAATTCCTCCGCCATGAAGCCGGTCAGCCGGTCCTCGGCGGTCTTTTCATCGGCGAAGGACAGAAACGGGTGCAGATAGCGGACCTTTTGCCCGCTGTAGATGTCCTCCACGTTGTTGGCGATGTTCTCGGGATAGCCGATGACCATGGGACAGTTGTAGCTGTTGTTGGCCCCCGGGGTCTCTTTTCTCTCGTAATAGACGCTGGGGTAGAAGATGGTCCGGACCCCGCTGTCGATCAGCGTCTGGATGTGCCCGTGGGCCAGCTTGGCCGGATAGCACTCGCTCTCCGAGGGGATGGACTCGATCCCGGCGGCATAGACCTTCCGGTCCGACCGCGGCGACAGCGCCACGGAAAAGCCGAGCGCCTTGAAGAACGTGGCCCAGAAGGGATAGTTCTCGTACAGGTTCAGCACCCGCGGGATGCCGACGACGCCCCGCGGCGCCGCCTCGGGCGCCAGGGGCGGATAGGCGAAGATCCGCTCGTACTTATAGGCCATCAGGTTGGGAAGCTTCTCCCCGGTCCGCTCGGTCTTGCCCAGGCCCCGCTCGCACCGGTTCCCGGTGACGTGGCGCCGCCCGTCGGAAAAGGTGTTGACCGTCAGCAGACAGTTGTTGGCGCACCGGCCGCAGCGGACCGTCGCGCTCTTGAACGCCAGCGCGGCGATCTCCGCAAAGGAGAGCATCCCGCTGACCTGCCGCGCGCCGGCCCGGTCCCGGGCAATCAGCGCCGCGCCGTAGGCCCCCATGAGCCCGGCGATGTCCGGACAGACGGCCTCGCGCCCGGTGATGACCTCAAAGGCCCTCAGGACCGCCTCGCTGTGGAAGGTCCCGCCCTGGACCACGACGCGCTTTCCCAGCGCGGCGGGATCGCTGAGCTTGATGACCTTGTACAGCGCGTTCTTGACCACGCTGTACGCCAGCCCGGCGGCGATGTCGGACAGGGACGCGCCCTCCTTCTGGGCCTGGCGCACGTTGGAATTCATGAAAACGGTACAGCGGGTCCCCAGATCCACCGGCTCGGCGGCGAACAGCGCCCGGCGGGAGAACTCCGCCGCGGTCAGCCCCATGGAGACCGCGAAGTTCTCCAGAAACGACCCGCAGCCCGAGGAACAGGCCTCGTTGAGCATGATGCTGTCCACCGCGCCGTTCTTCAGCTTGAGACACTTCATGTCCTGTCCGCCGATGTCCAGCACACAGTCCACCTGCGGGTCGAAGAACGCCGCCGCCGTACAGTGGGCCACGGTCTCGACCTCGCCCTCGTCCAGACGGAGCGCCGTCTTCAGCAGCCCCTCGCCGTAGCCCGTCGAACAGCTGCCGCGAACCACCGCCCCGGCGGGAAAGACCTCCGCCAGTTCCGCCATGGCGCGCATGGCGGTCCGGACCGGAGAGCCGCTGTTGTTCGCGTAAAAGGACCAGAGCAGGCGCCCTTCGCCGTCGATCAGCGCCAGCTTGGTGGTGGTGGATCCGGCGTCCACGCCGAGATAGCACTCGCGCGCCGCGGCCAGCTCGCCCCGCCGGACGCGGGCGCGGGCGTGGCGCGCCCGGAAGGCCGTCAGCTCGTCTTCTCCGGCGAACAGCGGCGCCAGCCGTTTGAGGCCGAAATCGAACCGCTCGGTCTCGGCCAGACGGCGCTCCAGCTCTCCGATCCGCACGGGCGCGGCCTTTTCAGCCAGAAGCGCCGCGCCGAGGGCGGGGAACAGGTGAGGGTCCCGGGGGACGATGGTCTGCTCCGGCGTCAGCTTCAGCGTCCGCACGAAGGCGGCGCGCAGCTCGCTCAGAAAGTTCAGCGGCCCGCCGAGGAAGCAGACGCGTCCCCGGATGGGCTTGCCGCAGGCCAGACCGCTGACGGTCTGGTCCACCACGGCCTGCAGGATCGAGGCCGCCAGATCCTCTCGGGTGGCGCCCTCGTTGATCAGCGGCTGGACGTCGCTCTTGGCGAACACGCCGCACCGCGCGGCGATGGGATAGAGCTGGCGATAGCCCTTGGCATACTCGTTGAGCCCGTCGGCGTCCGTCTGCAGCAGCGCCGCCATCTGGTCGATGAACGAGCCCGTGCCGCCGGCGCAGACGCCGTTCATGCGTTCCTCCAGCCCGCCGGTAAAATAGATGATCTTCGCGTCCTCGCCGCCCAGCTCGATGACCACGTCGGTCTGGGGCGCGGCGGCGGAGACCGCCTCGGCCTCGGCCGCCACCTCCTGGGCGAAGCCGACGCCCAGATGGCCGGACAGGGCCAGGCTGCCGCTGCCCGTGGCCAGAAGCCGCAGCTCGGCGTCGCCCAGAGCGGCCCGCGCCTCGGCCAGAAGCCCGGAAAGGGTCTCCCGGATATTGGCGCGATGGCGGCGATACGCCGAAAAGACGGGATCGCCGCCGGAGGAAAGGATCACAAGTTTTACCGTCGTGGACCCGACGTCGAGTCCCGCTCTGTATGCCGTCACGTTGGTGTTCTCCCCGCTATTCCAATGCCAGAATGAAGCTGTAGACGTCCTGTCCGCCGTCGGCCTCGTAGAGCTCCTTCTGCGGATACTTCTTCCGGATGTGCGCGGCGACGGCCGCCCGCTCCTCCGCCGAGGCGTCGCGCCCCTCGATGAGGACGATGACCTCCCGGTCGGACAGATCGAGCCCGTCCGCCAGCGCGCAGGCGGCCGACACCTTGTCCGGCGCCACCGAGATCAGCTCTTTGCCGCAGAGGCCCAGCCAATCCCCCTTTGAGATGGTCTTCCCGCCCACGACGCTGTCCCGCACGGCCCAGGTCACCTCTCCGGTGACCACGCCGCGGCAGACCTCGTTCAGCTCTTCCGCCACGGCGGCCGCGTCGCCGGAGTCCAGATCCAGCATGGTGAGCGCGGCGTAGCCCTCGGCCAGCGACCGGCTCTCCACCACGTAGACCCTGGAGTCCGTGCAGAGCTCCGCGGCCTGGCGCGCGGCCAGGATGATGTTCGAATTGTTGGGCAGCACGATGACGCTGTCCGCGTTGACCTCGCGGAAGGCGTTCAGAAAGTCCTCCGCCGAGGGGTTCATGGTCTGCTGTCCGTCCACGATGCGGTCCGCCCCGAAGCCGGTGAACAGCTCCTTCAGGCCGTCCCCCTGGGCCACGGCCACCACGCCGATGGGGATCCGCTCCGTCCGGGCGGGGGTCTGCCGCACGAAGCGGTTGACCACCGTGCTCTCGCTGTGCTGGATGGACATGTTCTCCACCTTGACGGAGACGAACTCGCCGTACCGCCGGCACCAGGCCAGCACCTTTTCCGGCTCGAAGGTGTGGACGTGCAGCTTGACGCGCGTCCCGTTGCGGAACGCGACGACGCTGTCCCCCACCGTGGACAGGAAGGCGCTGACCTCGGCGGCCTCCAGTCCCATGCCGCCGCGGTCCGCCATGAGCTGCAGCATGACCTCGGTGCAGTAGCCGAACTCCATGGCGCTGTCCGGACCGAAGGCGGCCGCCGCGGCGGCGGTATCCGGTTTTCCGGCGGTGTCCGGCGTTTCGGCGGATGCCGCCGCGCCGGACAGCGGCGCCTCGCCCCGCAGGACGCGGGCCATGCCCTCGACGATATAGGCCAGCCCCGCGCCGCCGGAATCGATGACGCCGGCCTCCTTCAGAACGGCCAGCTTTTCCGGCGTGCGGTCGATGGACGCGTACATCTCCTCGATGAACGCGCCGAAAAAACTCTCAAGGTCCGCCGCGCCGGCCCGCTCGGCCGCCTCGGTGGACTCCCGCATGACCGTGAGGATGGTGCCTTCGGTGGGCGTGACCACGGCGGTGTACGCCGTCTTCACGCCCGCGGCGAAGGCCCGGCCCAGCAGGGCCGCGTCCGCCGTGTCCGCGCCCTCCAGTCCCCGGGCGACGCCCTCGAAGAACTGGGACAGGATCACGCCGGAGTTGCCCCGGGCCGCCATCAGCATCCCGTCCGCCTCGGCCCGGGCCGTCCCGCCCAGGGTCCCGGCGCCGGCGGCGGAGACCCGCTCGACGCCGCCGCGGATGGTCCGGCTCATGTTGTCGCCCGTGTCCCCGTCCGGAATGGGGAACACGTTGAGATCGTTGACGATCCCGGCGTTTTCGGTCAGATTCTCGGCGCCGCCCGCGATCATGGCCGCGAACAGCGCGCCGGTCAGTGTTTTCGTCATGGTCTCAGCCTACGAACTCGACCTTTTTGCCCAGCGCGTAGAGCACCAGCGCGTCCGGACCGATGGAGCCGCCGATGATGGGGCCGATGTCGAAGATGTAGACGTCGCGGCACGGGATGGCCGCGCGGACCTTCTCGGCCAGACGCGCGGCGTCCTCCGGGCTGTCGGCGTGGCCCACGTAGACGGTCTGCTCCTCCGGCTCTATGACGGCCTCTTTCATCAGCGCCACGAGCTCGTCCATGGAGGCCTCGCGGCCCTTGACCTTTTTGACCGGGACGTTCTGGCCCGTGGCGTCCGAGATGATGATGGGCTTGACGCCGAACAGGTTGCCGAAGAAGGCCTTGGAGGCCTTGACGCGGCCCGCGCGCTTCAGCGCGTCCAGCGAGTTGACGGTGCAGAACTGGTTGATGGTCAGGCATCTGGCCTCGATCTCGTCGGCGATCTCGTCGGCGGACTTGCCCTGATCGCGCAGACCGGCGGCCAGGATCAGCGCCAGCCCCTCGCCCATGCAGGCGTTCAGCGGGTCCACCACGCGCACGGTGCGGCCGGGATACTTCTCCATCATCTGGGGCGCGACGACGCGGGCCGTGTTCACCGAGCCGGACAGCTTGCCCGAGCAGCCGATGTAGACCACGTCGAAGCCGGCCTCCAGCGCCTCGGAAAAGACCCGCTCGAACTCGCCGGCCGGGACCTGGGTGGTGGTGACGCGCTTTCCCGCGCGCATGAAGCCGTAAAACTCCGCGGGAGTGAAATACTCCCAGTCCAGACTGGCGGGCTTTTCCTCTCCGTCGATGACGACGTTCATCTTCGCATAGCCGATGTCGTACCGGTCGCGCAGCTCCTTGGAAAGATCGCTGCAGGAATCTCCGATGATCTTGACGTTGCTCATGAATATTACCTGTCCTTTCGCTCCATTTTTTTTGAGAGTCTATCGGGCCCGCGCGGGGTCACCGTTTTCCGTTCAAAAGGGCCTCTGCCCGGGCGGCGAAGCCGCCGTTGGCCAGCGTGATCAGCTGCCGGATCGCCGCCGGCACCGTCTTTTCGTTGGCGCTGCCGTGCATTTTGACCACCGGCCGGCCGACGCCCAGGATCATGGCACCCCCGCGGGACTGCATGTCCATCTTGGCGAAGACCCGGCCCATGGCCTTTTTCACGAAGGCCGCGTCCGCATCCGGCGGCGTCTCGCGGGCGATGCTCTCCATCACCAGCCGGATGGTGAACAGCGCCCCGCCCTCGACGGCCTTCAGCAGCACGTTGCCGGTGAACCCGTCGCACACCAGCACGTCGTACCGTCCGGAGAGCGCGTCCCGCGCCTCCATGTTGCCGACGAAGTTGACCGGCGTCTCTTTCAGAACGCCGTAAGCGGCCTTGGCAAAGGCATTGCCCTTGCCCTCCTCGGTCCCGACGGAGACCAGCGCCACCTTCGGGTCGGTCTTGCCCGAGCTTTCGGCCAGCGCGCGCCCCAGCAGCGCGAAGGGCCCCAGCGCCTCGGGGCGGCAGTCCACGTTGGCGCCGCAGTCCACCAGCACCGACATCTCCTCGCCCGCCGTGGGCAGATACGAGGCCAGCGCGGGGAACACCACGCCGGGCAGTCGCCCCAGGAAGGCCGCGCTGCCGGCCAGGGCCGCGCCGGTGGATCCGGCGGTGACCAGACCGATGCCCCGCGGATCGGCCCGCAGGCCGGTCATGGCCCGGATCATGGACGAGTCGCGCTTTTTCATCACGGCCTCGGTGGGCTTGTCGGAGTTGGTGATGACCTCGCCCGCCGGCACGATCTCCACCAGGCCGGCGTCCGTGCCGCAGGCGTCGAACACCCGGCGGATCTCGCTCTCCTGCCCCGTCAGCACCAGTTCGGCGTCCGTCAGCTCCCGCGCCGCGGCCGCCGCTCCCCTCAGGACGGCCTCCGGGTCGTCACAGCCGAAGGGGTCCAGCCAGATCCTGCTCTTCTCACTCATGTTTGTCCTCCTCCAGCAGATCCAGAAGATTCTTCTTCGTGGCGCGGACCCGGACCGTATACGCCGTGATCCACGCGTTCTCACAGCCGTCCGCCATCAGCGCCACGGCCAGCACGGTCTGCACGTTGGCGAACTCATAGAACACGCACACCGCCGCCGCGACGCACACCGCCGTCAGCACCGACGCCGTGATCAGGATGAGCAGCCACTTTTCGATGCCGAACCGCCGGGCGTCCAGCGCGATCTGCACCTTCTGGGCCGCGTCCAGGATCAGATAGATGCCCAGCAGCACGGGCACCAGCCGCTCCGCCGGGGCCGTGACCCCCAGGATGATCCCGCCGATGATGGCCATGAAGGCCCCCATGGCAAAGTCGAACTGGAAGGCCAGCCGGTACATGTCGTTGGAAAAATAGCCCAGCATCTTGGCGCAGCCGATGATCAGGCACATCACGCCCAGCACATAGCGCCGGGCGACTCTTCCCTCCTCCGGGAACAGCAGAAAGAACAGTCCCGCGGCGAAGACCAGGCCGGCCACGACGATATTGATGACCTTCGCCTGGGGCACGATCCCGAATTTTCGTTTTTTCATACGCTTTTCCGATCCTCCCGAAAAGACGTTCTTTTCCCTTCCCGGACGCCGGGCCGCAGGTTCACTGCGCCGCGCCCGTCTTGCTTTCGATATAGGCGCAAAGGTCGCCGACGGTGACGAAGGCCGGCATGTCGTCGAAGCGGAAGCCGAACTCGTCCTCCACCTGAACGGCCAGCAGCATCATGTTCAGCGAATCCAGACCGATGTCCTCCACCAGTCTCGTCTCCATCGTGGCGTCCGCCGCGTTCAGCGACGGGTTGACCTCGTTCATCATCTTCTTCAGTCTGTCCAGCAGCATGCGAAAGTTCCTCTCTTTTCTGACGTTTCGTTTATCGTTCCCCGGCGGTGTCGCCCCACCGGGCCAGCGAGATCTTTTCATAGGCCCGCGCCGGGAGCATGGTCTCCGACAGGGCCGCCGCCGTCTCCGGCGACAGGGCGCCGGCGGCGGCGAACTCCGCGCCAGCGGCGCGGAAGCGCTCCAGATGGCGGCGGATCTGCGGCTCCAGCCCGGCGATGCCGTAAAGCTCGCCCTGGGGCACGAAGACCGGCGTCCAGCCGCCCCGCCCGCAGATCGCGTCGTACTGCGCGCGGACCCCGGCGAACATGCCCTCGGTCTCGCCCCAGCCGCAGGCGGCGATCAGCACCAGCTTTTTCCGCCGCATGGCCGCGTCGTCCCGCAGGCGCAGAAAGCTTTGTCCGCCGCCCGGCATGGGCCGCCCCAGATAGGGAAGCGTCAGCGGCAGCATCCGGTCCACGAAGGTCTTCATCACCGCGGGCAGGCCGCAGAAGTACAGCGGAAAGCTCTGGATCAGGACGTCCGCTCCGCGGACCAGGTCCAGGACCTCGTCCATCCCGTCCCGGAGGACGCAGGTCCCGGCCGTCTCCCCCCAGCAGGAGAAGCAGCCGCGGCACGGCTCGTATCCCGCGCCGGCCAGCGTGACCTCGCGGACCTCGCAGCCCAGCCCCCCGGCAAAGGCCCGGGAGATGCGCAGCGTGTTGCTGGCCTCGCCCCGGGGACTGCCGTTGACCAAAAGCGCCTTCATCTTCCGATCCCTCCGGTCCGCTTCATTGCCTCCGCCGCGCGGCTCCTGCCGTGGGCGTAAAAGCTGCGCACCAGCGCGTTGTCGTTGGTGAACTTCGGCGGCGCTGGCTCGGCTGGCCGGATCACCGTGACCGCGCCCTCCGCCTCCAGCTCGGCCAGACGGGCCAGCGAGGCGCGATAGTCCTCCGCGCGCCCCATGAGGCGGCGGAACAGCGCGGGGTATCTCCTCTCGTACAGCTGGGCCAGCAGGGGGCGGATCCTGGCGTAATTCGTCGGGTGCGCGCCCCAAGGGCGCGTCAGCACGGCGACGACCCGGTCGCAGCCCGTCTCCAGCAGGTGCGCGTAGGGCACCGAGTCCGCCACGCTCCCGTCCAGATAGTGCTTCCCGTCCACCTCCACGGGCCGGCACAGCACCGGCACCGAGCACGAGGCCTTGACCGCCAGGACCAGCCGGTCCGGATCGCCGCCATCGGCGAGATACTCCGCCTCGCCGGTCTCACAGCAGACGGCCACGAAGTCCGCCCGCGTCCCGTCGGCCAGATAGGCGTCGAAGTCAAAGTCCCGGATGTCGCCGAAGCCGGTGACCATGGCGTCCAGATTGATGAGCGCCCGGTGGGCCACCACGCTGCGCAGACCGATATAGCGGTCCCCCCGCTCGGGGGTCATGATGCCCAGCGAGCGTCCGGCCTGTCCCGATTTGAAGTTGGCCAGACACCCGGCCCCCGCGGAGACGCCGCAGGCCGCGTCGAACCGGACGCCGTTCTCCCAGAAATAGTCCAGCACGCCGGCGGTAAAGGCGCTGCACTTGGCGCCGCCCTCCAGAGCCAGCCCGGTCATCTGCCCTTCTCCTCTCCCAGCGCGCCCACAAGGCCGCGGAACCGCTCGCCCTCGGCGCCCAGCGCCGCCGCCGTCATGGCCCGGCCCACCGTCTCTTCGCCGCCGAAGCGCAGCTCCGTCCGGTGGAAGGCGCGGCACCTGTCGTGCCAGACGGGCACCACCGGAGCCCCCGTCAGGGCGGCCAGCATGGCGAAACCCGGCTTGAAGGCGTCCATCCCGCCGCCGTGATTGGTGTGCCCCTCGGGGAAGATGATGACGCTGCTGCCCGCGGCCATCTTCTCCCGCGCGGCGTGGAGCCACGAGGTGTCGAGGCCCTGACGGCTCACCGCCAGACAGTTGGCCGCCTCGCAGATGGGGCGGTAGACCGGCTTTTCGAACCAGTCCCGCGCCACCAGCGCACAGGGGCGCAGCTTTCTCAGCGCAGCCAGCAGCAGCATGCCGTCCAGATGGTTGATGTGGTTGGAAACGTAGATCACCGGACCCTCCGGCGGGCGGAACCCCGTCTTCCGGGGCCGGTACACCGCCAGCATATACAGCCGGATCAGATCCGCCGCCGTTTTTCCCCACAGTCTCTTCCAAAACATACCGCCGCAACGTCCCTGCCATTGATCTTTTTTTAAGGATACCACGGCCCCGGCTTTTCCCGCAACAAACAAAACCCCCTCCCTGTGTAAAAATCACACACGAAAGGGGGAAGTGCACAAAAACGCTCCGCTATTTCCCGATGCTCCGGGCCACGGCGGCGTTCACACTGTCGCCGAAGAGCCGGTCGGCCAGCTCGATCTTCTCGCGGATCCGCTCCAGATCGCCGTCCGCCAGCCACGACCGGGCCAGCCCGCCAAGCGCCGAGCGGCACACGCAGCGGATCATCTCCCGCGCCTCGTCCGGCACGGGGACCGGGCCCGCCCGCCGGGTGATGTCCGCGTCGATGACCGCGTCCACCGCCCGGACCAGATAGACCTTGACCTCCGGCCAGCGGGACGAGCGGTACACGTGCAGCACCGCGCGCTGGTTGGCGGCGATGCGCCCGGCCAGTCCGCTCAGGAAGGACTTCCAGTCGGTCTGTCCGTCCTCGGTGCGCCTGAGGCGGGACAGCTCGCCGTCGATGATGTCCTCGAAGATGTCGTAGGTGTCCTCGTAGTAGTAGTAAAAGGTGTTGCGCGTCAGCCCGCAGTCCTCCACGATGCTCTTGACCGTGACCTTGTCGAAGCTTCGGGAATCCAGAAGGTGGAGAAAGGACTCTTTGATCGCGTTCTTTGTGATCTGCTGCTTCAACGCGCAACCCTCCTCTCAGCCGGATCCGTCCCTATTATAACATCATATCCGACCGATTTCAAGGGCGTTTTTTCTTTTCCGCCCCGGTCCCGTTCCGGAAAAACAGCCCCGTCTTTTGCTTTTTCCGGTTGACGAAACGCCCGTCTTGTGGTATGATTTGTCCGGAAAGGGACGACGCTTCGCCCTTCTCTCCCTTTTCCGCTTCCGCCGGAGCGGCGGAAGCGACGACGGCGTAAAGCAGAAGGGCCAAAAAGGAGGAAAAAACCATGGATCTCAAGGGGAGCAAGACCGCTGAAAACCTCGCCGCCGCCTTCGCCGGCGAATCGCAGGCCAGAAACAAGTACACCTATTTCGCCTCTGTCGCCAAAAAAGAGGGCTACGAGCAGATCGCCGCCATCTTCGAGGCCACCGCCAACAACGAGAAGGAGCACGCCAAGCTCTGGTTCAAGGCGCTGGGCGAGCTGGGCACCACCGCCCAGAACCTCGCCGCGGCCGCCGCGGGCGAGAACTACGAGTGGACCGATATGTACGAGCGCTTCGCCGCCGACGCCGAAGCCGAAGGCTTCCCCGCCCTGGCCGCGCAGTTCCGGGGCGTCGGGGCCATCGAAAAGGCCCACGAAGAGCGCTATCGCGCCCTTCTGAACAACCTCGAGATGAAGGCCGTCTTCGAAAAGGCCGGCGAGGTCATGTGGGAATGCCGCAACTGCGGCCACCTGGTCATCGGCAAGGCCGCGCCGGAGGTCTGCCCCGTCTGCAACCACCCGCAGAGCTATTTCGAGGTCCGCAAAGAAAACTACTGAGCGCCCCGCCGCGCCGAAGGCCGAAAGACCGCGCCGCCCTCTCCCCGACCGGAGAGGGCGGCTTTTCCGTCTTCCCCGGCGGCCGGCGGCTTTCGCAAAAAGGCGCGGCTGCGGCTTGCCAAACGCGCCGGGCCGTGGTATACTAAATAGCTGGAAGCAGCGAGAGAGGAAACCAGACAGGAGCAGAGTACGGGGATGAAATTCTATTATCGCGTCATGAACGAGCTGCGCGACGGAGAGCGCTCCCTGCGGCACATCTACGAGATCACCTTCAGCTTTTCCGGCGAGGTCTACGTGGAGGAGTCCGACGGCATGGACGTCCGGGAATACACCTACGGCCAGTGCCGGCGGGACGTCGAGCGCGTCTCGTCCGTCCTGCTCCGGCGGTTCTCCGACCTGCCGGAGGGGGCCCCCGTGGGCCTTCGGCTGAAGAACAGCCGCGCATGGATCGTGCTGTTCTGGTCGCTGATCCGCGCGGGCTTCTCGCCGCTGCTACTGGTGCCCTCCTGCGGCGGGGACACGGTGGCCCACTGCGCCGAGACCGCCGGCATGCGCGTCTTTCTCTCCGACGAAAACTGCGGCGGCGCGGACTTCGCCGACGCGGCCGAGCTGATGGCCGCCGAGCCGGAGGAGATCCTTCCGCCGCGCTGGGGCGACCGGATCATCCTGCCCACCTCGGGCACCACCGGCGAGATCAAGCTCTTCGGCTATTCCGGCCGGGCCATCGCCGCCCAGATCCTGAACTCCCGCTGGCTTCTGGACCAGAACGCCGACGTCCGCCGCTTTTACAAGGGAAAGCTCAAGCATCTGGTCATCCTGCCCTTCTGCCACATCTTCGGGCTGACCGCCGTCCTGCTCTGGTTCGGGCTCTACGGGCGCACCTTCGTGCTGCCCCGGGATCTTCGGCCGGACACGATCCTGGCCACCGCCCGCTATCACAACGTCACCCACGTGTTCGCCGTCCCCCTGCTGTGGGACAGTCTGGCCGACGGCATCCTGCGCGAGGCCAAAAAGACCAAGCGGCTGGAAAAGCTGGAAAAAGGCGCCCGGCTGAGCCTTCGGGCGCAGAACGCCTTCCCTGCCCTGGGGCGAAAGGTCTCCTCGCTGCTGTTCCGAAGCGTGCAGGACAAGCTGCTGGGCCGCGGCGTCAGCATCGCCATCACCGGCGGCGGCAGCCCCCGGCCCGAGACCATGCGGCTGGTCAGCGCCGTCGGCTATCCCCTGCACAATGGCTACGGCATGACCGAGATCGGCATCACCTCCGTCGACCTGCGCCGCCGTCCCGCCGACCGCATGGGGCTCAGCGTTGGCCGGCCCCTGCCCTCGGTCCGCTATGAGCTGCGGCCCGACCCGGAGCTGGGCGGCGAGCTGCTGTGGGTCCGGGGCGAGAGCTGCTTCACCGAGCGGTTCGAGCACGGCCGCGCCATCCCCCACGGGCCGGACGAATGGTACTGCACCGGCGACCACTTCCGCGCCGACGAGGCCGGGAACTACTACTTCGTGGGGCGCAGCGCCGACATGGTCAACGCCAGCGACGGCGAGCTGGTCAGTCTGGTCTCCGTGGAAGAGCAGATCCGCCCGGACTTCGTCAGGGCGGCCTGCTGCGTCGGCCTGCCCCGGCCCGACGGGACCGCCGAGATCTGCTATCTCTTCGAGCCGGCGGGCCTGTTCCCCGAATTCCGCGAGGCCCGCCTCATGGCCGCCGTGGAGGCCGCCAACGCGGACCTTCCCCTTTCCCGGCGCATCCGCCGGGTCTATCTCGCCGAAGAGCCGCTGCCCGTCTCGTTCAACGGCAAGATCAAGCGGGCCGAGATCACGCGCCGGCTGGCCGAAGGGAGCCTCGCCGTGCGCCGGCTGGAGTTCG
>JAEERN010000244.1 GCA_016285815.1 Clostridiales bacterium | reverse complement strand
GACCGCGGCGGCGCCTGGGGCCCGCTGACGGAGGCCTGCGGCGAGCTGGGCGAATTCGCCGCGGCCCGGGGCGGCGTCTTCGCCGTCGAGACAGGCCCGGAGACCCCCGAGGTCCTCGGCGCGTTCCTGGACGGGCTGGGCACGCCCGGCGTCGGCGTGAACTACGACCCGGCCAATCTGGTCATGGTCACCGGCGTCGACCCGGCTGCGGGCGTCGCCGTGCTGGCCGACAAGATCGTCCACACCCACGCCAAGGACGGCGTCATGCTCAAAAAGACCGACCCCAAGGTCATCTACGACTTTTTTGCCGAGGGCGGCATCGGCGACCTTCGGATGGAGGACTATTTCCGCGAGCTGCCGCTGGGCCGGGGGAACGTGGATCTGCGCGCGTGGATCGCCGCGCTGGCCAACGCCGGGTATCAGGGATTCGTCACCATCGAGCGCGAGGTGGGCGCCGACCCCGTCGGGGACGTCGCGCTGGCGGTCCGCACTCTGCGGGAGATCTTCCGCTCGCTTTGACCCCTGCGCTTCAAGACCAACGGAAAGGAAGACGGAGCCTCTATGGACGTATCGTACGTTTCCCCCGCCGGGCTGACCGACGCGGAGCTGGCTGCGGCGGCGGACCGGTTCCTGGCCGATCTCGGCTTTTCCCCCAAGCGCGTGCTGATGCTGCCGCCGGACATGACCCGGCTGCACTCCTGCGGCGGCAAGCTGGCGGCGATGCTGTACGCCCGCCTTGCCGACCGGGCGGACGTTCGCCTGATGCCGGCCCTCGGCACCCACGAGCCCATGACCGCCGGCGAGCGGCACGCCTTTTTCGGGGACATCCCGGACGACCGCTTTCTGGTCCACGACTGGCGGCACGGCGTGCGCCGGATCGGCGTCGTGCCGGGCGCGTTCGTGTCCGAGGTCTCGGGCGGGATCTCCGACGAGGATATCCCCGTCGAGGTGGACCGCGAGCTCCTGGACGGCGGCTACGATCTGATCGTGTCGTTGGGACAGGTGGTCCCCCACGAGGTGGTGGGCATGGCCAACTGGTCCAAAAACATCTTCGTCGGCTGCGGGGGCCAGGCCATGATCAACCGCTCGCACATGCTGGGCGCGCTGTACGGCATGGAGCGCATGATGGGCCGGGACCGCACGCCGGTGCGGCGGGTCTTCGACTATGCCCACGAGCACTTTCTGAGCGGGCTTCCCCTCTGGTTCTTCCAGACGGTCACCACCAACTCCCCCGCCGGGGTCACGGTCCACGGGCTGTTCGTCGGGAACGAGCGCGGCGTCTTTGAAAAAGCGGTCCGTCTGGCGCAGGAAAAGAACATCATCTTCGTGGACGAGCCCTTCCGGCGCGTGGTGGTCTATCTGGACCCGCGGGAATTCAAGTCCACCTGGCTGGGAAACAAGGCCGTCTACCGCACGCGCATGGCCATGGCCGACGGGGGCGAGCTGATCATCCTGGCCCCGGGCGTCCGGCGCTTCGGCGAGGACGAGGGGAACGACCGGCTGATCCGCCGCTACGGCTACGTCGGGCGCGAGCGCATCCTCCGGCTGTTCGAGACGGAGCGGGCCCTGCGCGAGAACCAGTCGGCGGCGGCCCATCTGGTCCACGGCTCGTCCGACGGGCGCTTTTCCGTCACCTACTGCACGACCCTGCTGACAAGGGACGAGGTGACGGGGGTCGGGTACCGCTGGCGGGACTGTGCCGAGGCCATGCGGGAGTACGATCCCGCCGTGCTGACCGACGGATGGCACGTCGGGGCGGACGGAGAGCCGTTTTTCTACATCAGCAACCCCGCGCTGGGCCTTTGGGCCCACCGGGCGCGTTTTTACGGGAACGCGGAATAAACACTGCGAGAAAGAGAGAACACCTTATCATGGAAAGCAACCTGAAACGCCTTCAGTCCGCCCTTCGGGACGGGAAATTCCGCGCCGGCGCCGTGCTGGTCACGTCCCACGAAAACCGCCTGTTCTCCACAGGCTTTTCCTCCACCGCCGGCGCCCACATCGTGACGCCGGACGCCAGCGTCTTCCTCACGGACTTCCGCTATATTGAAGCCGCAACGGCGGCCATCGCGGACACGGAGGTCCATATGATGGAGCGCGGCCAGACCTATGCCGACCGCATCAACGAGGTCTGCCGCCGTCTGGGCGTCGGCGAGCTGGCCTATGAAGACACGACCATGACCGTGGCCGAGCGGGACGCCTTCGCCGCCCGCCTCGAGCCGCGCATGACCCCCGCGGGAAAGGCTTTTTCCCATCTGCGGGCCGTGAAAAACGAAGCGGAGCTGGAGAACATGCGCCGGGCCCAGCGGATCACGGACGCGGCGCTGGCCGAGCTGCTGCCGACGCTGCGCCTCGGCATGACCGAGCGCGAGATCCAGAGCGAGCTGATCTACCGTCTCTACCGCTGCGGCGCGGACGGCCTCTCCTTCGATCCCATCGTCGTCAGCGGTCCCAACAGCAGCCTGCCACACGGCAAGGCCACGGACCGCGTCGTCGGCCCGGGCGAGTTCGTCACCATGGACTTCGGCGTTCTCTGCCGCGGCTATTGCTCGGACATGACCCGCACCGTCTGCTTCGGCGAGCCCACCGCGGAGATGCGCGAGGTCTACGAGCTGGTCCTGCGCGCCCAGCGTCTGGGGCTGGACACCGCCCGGGCGGGCCTGCACTACGCGCGGGAGTACGACGGCGTCGTGCGGCGCTTCCTGACCGACGCGGGCTTCGGTCCCAACTTCGGTCACGGGCTGGGCCACGGCCTCGGCATCGAGATCCACGAGAGCCTCGACTTCGACGACGAGCATCCCGGCATCATGCCGGAGAACGGCGTCGTCTCCTGCGAGCCGGGGATCTATCTGGCCGGCCGGTTCGGCGTCCGCATCGAGGACTGCGTCGTCCTCAAGCGGGACGGCTGTGAGAATCTGACAAAATCGCCAAAGGAATTGCTGTCCGTCGGCTGAAAAACGCCCCTTTGCCTCTTGTGCGGAGGGTCGAAAAGCGGTATAATAACAAAGGCGGATCGCGTCCGCCGTTTTCCAATTTCATAACAGGGGGGATCTCTTATGGTTTTAGAGGAGCTTCACAACCTTCCCGCGGGCGACCTTGCCCTGGTCGGGATGCGCGGCACGGAGGAGCTGGCCGACCGGATCAATCACTATCTGGTCCGCTGGCGTCAGGACGTGGTGAACCGCGGTCTCGTCAAGGACGACATCGTGGACAAGTACAACAAGGACAGCTATCTGCTGGACGTCCGCTGTCCCCGCTTCGGGACCGGCGAGGCAAAAGGTCTGATCAGCCAGTCCGTCCGCGGCAACGATCTGTATCTCCTCTCTGACTGTTTCAACTACGGCGTCACCTATCGCATGTACGGCCGGGAAGTCCCCATGAGCCCGGACGACCACTTCGCCGATCTGAAGCGCATCATCTCGGCGACCTACGGCAAGACCCACCGCATCACGGTCATCATGCCCATGCTCTACGAGTCGCGCCAGCATCGCCGCTCGTCCCGCGAATCGCTGGACTGCGCCGTGGCCCTTCAGGAGCTGGCCGGGCTCGGCGTCGACAACATCATCACGTTCGACGCCCACGACGCCCGCGTGCAGAACGCCATCCCCACCGTCAGCTTCGAATCCGTGCCCTCCACCTATCAGATGATCAAGGCGCTGGTCCGCGAGGTGCCGGACCTTGAGATCGACAAGAAGCATCTGATGGTCATCTCCCCCGACGAGGGCGGCATCGCCCGCTGCCTCTACTATTCCAACTTCCTCTCCATTGATCTGGGCATGTTCTACAAGCGCCGCGACTATTCCGTCATCGTCAACGGCCGGAACCCCATCGTGGCCCACGAGTTCCTGGGCGACAGCGTCGAGGGCAAGGACATGATCATCGTCGACGACATGATCTCGTCCGGCGACTCGATCATCGACATCGCCAAGCAGCTGAAGGCCCGCAAGGCCAGACGAATCTTCGTCTGCGTCACCTTCGGTCTCTTCGTCGAGGGCCTCGAGGTCTTCGATGAGGCGTACCGTCAGGGACTGTTCGAAAAGGTGTTCACCACCAACCTGATCTACCGCATGCCGGAGCTGAAGCAGCGCGAGTGGTACCGCGAGGTGGACATGTCGAAGTACATCGCCTATATCATCAACACGCTGAACCACGAGAAGTCTCTGGGCGAGCTGCTGGACCCCTCGGCCCGCGTTTATCGCCTGCTGCACGGCAAAGAGAACCGCGAGTGACCCTCCTCTCCCCCGTTTTCGAAAAAAAGGCGTTTCCCGCGCAAGTTTTTCTTGCAATCCCCGCGTTTCTGTTATATACTATACGAGTATAGACTCACACATTGATTTCGGAGGTTTTTTGAATGATTTCAGCCGGTGATTTCCGTAACGGCGTAACGTTTGACATGGACGGCCAGGTCATGCAGATCATCGAGTTCCAGCACGTCAAACCCGGCAAGGGCGCGGCCTTCGTCCGCACCAAGCTGCGCAACGTCATCCTGGGCTCTGTGGTCGAGCGCACCTTCAACCCGACGGACAAGTTCCCCGAGGCCTACATCGAGCGCAAGGACATGGAGTATCTCTACAACGACGGAGAGCTCTACTACTTCATGGACACCGAGTCCTATGAGCAGATCCCGCTGAACAAGTCCCTGCTGGGCGACGAGTTCAAGTTCATCAAGGAAAACACGATCTGCAAGATCCTGTCCTACAAGGGCAACGTCTTCGGCGTCGAAGTCCCGCTGTTCGTCGAGCTGGCCGTCACCGACACCGAGCCCGGCGTCCGGGGCGACACCGCCACCAACTCCACCAAGCCCGCCACGCTGGAGACCGGCGCGACCATCAAGGTCCCGCTGTTCATCAACAACGACGACGTGATCCGCATCGACACCCGCACGGGCGAGTATCTCGAACGCGCCAAGAAGTGAGCGATATGGAGAACCTCAACATCGACGAAAAGCTCGCCCGCGTGCGCGAGCTGATCGCCGCTCTTCCCGCCGACGACGCCCACGCCCCGATCCTGTCCGCGCTGCTGAGCGCGGTGGACGAGCTGAAAGAGACGGTCGAATCCATCGATTTGGACATCGACGAGCTCTATGACGCCGTGGACGAACAGACCGACATGCTGGCCGATCTGGCCGACGCGCTGGATCTTCCCGAAGAGGGCGACGCCGACGAGGCCGGCGCTCTGGACGGCGAGGAAGAGGACGAAGCCGAGGACGAGGACCTTTACGAGGTCGTCTGCCCCTCGTGCGGCGAAAAGCTCTATCTGACCGAAGAGGACCTGGCGTCCCCCGTCAAGTGCACGTTCTGCGGCGAGATGCTGGACGTCAGCATCGAGGATGGGGACGAGGGACCGTCCGACGGAGAATGAACCCTTCGCCTCCCCCGCCGCGCCCCCGCTATTTCCAAAAGACCCGACAAGCCGAACGGTTTGCCGGGTCTTTTTTCGCGGGAAAAGGGCGCGGAGAGAGCAGCCGCTCCGTCCGCGCCCTATTTTTAGCCGGAGAGGATCTCGGCGCGTTTTTTGCGTTCAGATCCGGGCTTCCATGGCCGCCATGGCAGCCTTGGTGCTCTCGACGCTCTCCCGCAGGGAGGCGGCGCGGGCCCGCTCGCTTTCCACCAGAGCCGCAGGCGCGCGGCTGGTGAAGTTTTCGTTGGCCAGTCTGGTCTCCAGCTTTTCCAGCTCGGCGGACTGCTTGGCCAGCGTGCCGCGCAGACGCTCCAGCTCCTTTGCGAAGTCCACCAGATCGCCCGTCGGGATATAGAGCCGGTCCGATCCGCAGATGATGACCGTCATCTTGCTCTCGTCCACCTCGCCGGCCGACTCGAGGAAGCGAAGACCGGAGACCGAGGCCAGCTTTTCCAGATGGGCGGCGTTGGTCTCGTACAGCGCGCGGTCGGCGGTCAGAACGGCCAGATGCGCCTTGCGGGACGGCGGGACGTTCATCTCGGCCCGGCGGTTACGGATGGCGCGGACGCGCTCCATCAGGGCCTCGGTGGCGGCCTTTTCCGCCGGGAAGCAGCGGCCGGCGTCCGGCTCCGGCCAGGCGGAGGTGATCAGCAACTCGTCCACGCCCGGGATCGAGCCGTAGATCTCTTCGGTGATGAAGGGCATGAACGGGTGCAGCAGCTTGAGAACGTTTTTCAGCACGTCCACCAGCACGGCCCTGGCACACGCGGCCGAACGGCCGCCCTCGCGCAGGCGCGGCTTGGTGAACTCGATGTACCAGTCGCAGTAGAGGTCCCAGACGAAGTCGGTGACCTTGCCCGCGGCGATGCCGATCTCATATTTTTCGACGTTTTCGCCGACCTCGGTGATGAGGTCGTTGAGGCTGGACAGGATCCACTTGTCCTCCGGCTCCAGCTCGTCGGCCGGCGGGACGGGGATGGCCTCGTCCCCCGCGTTCATCAGAACGAAACGCGAGGCGTTCCACAGCTTGTTGGCGAAGTTGCGGCTGAACTCCACGCGGGACGGGATATAGCGCGAGTCGTTGCCGGGGCTGATGCCGGTGACCAGCGTCATGCGGAGCGCGTCTGCGCCGTACTTGTCGATCTCTTCCATGGGATCGATGCCGTTGCCCAGCGATTTGGACATCTTGCGCCCCTCGGCATCCCGGATCAGCCCGTGGATGAAGACCTTGTCGAAGGGCTTCCGTCCCATGTGCTCACAGCCGGAGAAGATCATGCGGGCCACCCAGAAGAAGATGATGTCATAGGCCGTGACCAGCACGTCGGTGGGATACCAGTAGGCCAGATCCTCGGTCTTGTCGGGCCAGCCCAGCGTGGAGAAGGGCCAGAGGGCGGACGAGAACCAGGTGTCCAGCACGTCCTCCTCCTGGCGCAGACGGCTGCTGCCGCAGTGCGCGCAGACCGCGGCGTCCTCTTTCGAAACGGTGATCTCGCCGCAGTCCTCACAGTACCAGGCCCGGATGCGGTGGCCCCACCAGATCTTGCGCTAGATGCACCAGTCGTTGATGTTCTCCATCCATTACG
>JAEERN010000243.1 GCA_016285815.1 Clostridiales bacterium | reverse complement strand
TCGCATCCTCGGCGGGGCGACGCCGCTGCCCGCCGACTGCGGCCGCCTCTGCGGCGCCGCCTGCTGCCGGTCCGACGGCCGGGGCGAGGACGACGAGCTGGGCATGCTGCTGTTCCCGGGAGAAGAGCGGTTCTTTTCGCCGTCTCTGAAAAAACAGAGGACTATGCTCAACGGCCGCGAGGTGGTCTTCTCCTCCTGCTCCGGGCGGTGCTTCCGCCCGCTGCGGCCGCTGGCCTGCCGCATCTTTCCCATGCTGCCCTACGTTCCCGCCGCCGAACGGCGGCTGGACCGCCCGCTGGTGTTCTCCATGATCCCGGACCCCCGGGGCAAATACCTCTGCCCGCTGATCCGGTACGACAACCACGTGGACGAGGCGTTCATCGAAAAAGCCGCCCGGGCCGTGGCCGAGGCGGGACAGTGCCGGACGGTCCGGCGGTTCCTGTTCCAGCTCAGCGAGGTGGCCGACGGATGGCTTCGGTTCACAGAAGATTGAACACCACGGTCTTCTGTAGCAGATAGTTCAGGATGAAGCACAAAAGGTCTGCGATCAGCTTGGCAAGCGCGTCCCCCATGCCGAGGACCGGGACGAACAGGTGCATCAGCGCGTTGCCGATCAGCAGCGTGCTGATCACCGAGAGGACGTAGCCCCCCGCCCGGCGCAGCAGGCCGATGCCCCCGCCCTGGCGGAACACGATGAAGTTGTTGACCGAAAAGTTCAGCACGCCGCTGGACACCTTGCCGACGGAATAGCTGACCTTGATGCCGGCGTGCACCACGTGCAGCATCAGCAGATAGACGCCCCAGTCGAACGCCTCGGCCAGCATGGACGACGCGATGTAAAGCGCCGTCTCCCGGATCCTGTCTTTGTATTTTACCAATAGTCTCTTGAGCTTCTTCACGGTGATTTTCCAAACTGATTCCTTTTATTCTTTTCCCCGGAGGAGGGCCGTCCCCATGAGCATCCACGCCGTCGCCGTCGTTCCGGCGTACCGCCCCGACGAGCAGATCTTTTCCGTCATCGCGTCGCTGAAGGACGCGGGCTTTTCCCGGATCGTCGCCGTGGACGACGGGAACGGAGAGGCCTGCGCCGGGCTTTTCGCGCGGCTTTCCGCCGACCCGGCCGTCACGGTCTGCACCCACAGCGTCAACCAGGGCAAGGGCCGCGCCGTCAAGACGGCGTTCAACCTCATCCTGAAAGAGTTCCCGGGCTGCGCCGCCGTCACGGTGGACTGCGACGGGCAGCTCTCCGCCGCGGACGCGCGCCGCGCCGCCGAGCTGGCCGAAGAGCGCCCCGACGCGCTGATCCTGGGCTGCCGCGACCTGAAGCACACGCCCAACGTGCCCGCGCCCAACCGCTTCGGCAACAGCACCTCGCGGATCACCATCCGGCTGATGACGGGCATTCCCTATCAGGATACGCAGTGCGGCCTCCGCGCATACCCGCCCGCGCTCATGCGCCGGCTGGTGACGCTGCCCGGCGAGCGCTTCGACTTTGAGAACAACACCCTGCTTGCCGTCTGCCGGGAACGCATCCCCGTGGTGGAGTTCCCCATCCGGGTCGTCTATCTGCCGGAGGGCGCCTACACGACCACCTTCCGCCGCATCCGCGACTCGGTCATCGTCTACCGCAACCTTCTGTCGTTCCTGTCCGCGCCGTTTTTCAGCTTTCTGGGCGCGTCGCTCCTGGCTCTGCTGATCGGCGCGGGCGTGCCGTCGCCGCTGCGCTGCGGTCTGGCGTTTTTCGGCGCGGGCCTGTTCGCCGCCGGTCTCACCGGCTTTTTCGTGCCCCGGCGCGCCGCGTTCCTCATCGGCGCGTCGCTCCTGGCCTCGGCCCAGGGGGCGGCGGCCTTCGGGCTGGCGTCGGCCGGACTCAATCCCGCTCTGTGCTGGCTCGTTCTGCTTCTTCCGTCTCTGGCGGCGCTGTTCTGGACGTATCGCCGTCTGGGCTTCGGTCCCCGGCCGAAGCTGACCCGCCGCTGACCAGCGCCTCGTTTCGCCTCAGGATCGCCCCGCCGCGCCAGAGAAAGGCCCGGCGGGCGTATTTTTTTTCAATCTGCTTGTTGGACAGCCCCGCGGTCTCCAGCCGGTCCACCAGCGGCAGCGTCCCGCCGCAGAAGGCGGGGATCCTCGTCCGCTCCGCGCCGGCGTTGGCCGGACAGGCCCGCTGGCACACGTCGCACCCCCACTGATAGCCGCCGCGCGCCACGACGGCCTCTTCCTCCGGGGAGAGGTGCCGCTTCTGCGTCAGCTCGGACAGACACGGTCCCTCGCCCCGCAGGGCCCCCGTGGGACAGGCCCGGACGCACGCGCCGCAGCCGCGGCAGCGCTTCC
>JAEERN010000242.1 GCA_016285815.1 Clostridiales bacterium | reverse complement strand
CGGGACCGCGGCGGGTCCCGGCTCATTCCGGCGCGCATCGCCGTCCGCCGGCCGCGCGCCGGAGACCCTTGCGCCGCAGCTGCCGCAGAACCGCTCCCACGGCTGGACCGTCTCTCCGCACAATCCGCACTTCATCTTCGCACCGTCTCTCCCGTCTCTTTTTTACAGCTCGTCCAGCGTTGCCGAATAGGACGGCAGCACGTGTTCCATGAACCAGCCCAGCTCTTCCATCTCCTCCGCCATGCGGTCCAGCGTCCGCCTGGTGGCCTCTTCGGCCCGGGAGAACTCCCGGTTCCCGGCGCCGGTCTCTGAAAGACACTTCAGATACGCCGACAGCTTGTCCGCCGCCTTGACGTACCGGTACAGCTCGGGATGCCGCTCTTCGAAATAGATGGCGTCCTCGTATCCGGCCTTCAGCTCGTCGGGCAGCGTGGAGAACAGCCGGTCCTTGGCCGCCCGCTCCGCCGCCTTATAGGCCGTCTCCAGCGCCTCGTTCTGGTATTTCACCGGCGTGGGCATGTCGCCCGTCAGGATCTCGGGACAGTCGTGGTACAGCGCCGCCACGGCGATGCGGTCCGCGTCCAGCGCCCGGCCGAACACGTCCCGCCCGATGACTGCCAGCGCGTGGGCCAGCACCGCCGTCTGCATGGAGTGCTCGCGCACGTTCTCCGGATCCCGCGAGCGCATCAGCCCCCAGCGGTTGATGTATTTCGTCCGGTCGACAAAGGCAAAAAAACTGGCGTTCACAGGCTCGTCCCCTTTTTTCGTTCGCTCTCCGTCCATTATACCATCCCCGGGCCCCGGCTTCAAGCCCCATTTTCCGGCTCTTTCCTTGCATCGTCCCCGCGGCCGTGCTATAATGGAGAAAACAGCTTCTTTGCAAGGAGGCGCGACCTGTGTCCGACAAAAATACCGGCTGGTGCGTGGTCCGCGGCGGGACCGACGGGGCGGAAGACTACGCGCTGACTCTGCTCTCCGCCCGTCTGGCGGAAGAGACCGGACGGCCCTGTCCCGTCCTCTCCGCAGCCGAGGCCGCCGGGACGCGCCCGGCGCGTCCCCTGTTCTGCGTCGGGACCGAGGCGTCCAACGCCCTCTTCGCCTCGCTTCCGCTGACCCGGCCGAGCGGCCCGGAGAGCTATACCGTCTCCAACGTGCCTCACCCCTTCGACCCGTCGCTCTGCGCCGTCGCCATCCTCGGCGCGGACCCCGCCGGTGTGCTGTACGGCGTCTGTGACTTCCTGCACTTCGTCGCGGACGTGCTGGCCTTTCCGCCGGACTATCGTTTTCGCCGGGTGCGGCCTTTCGTCAGCGAGCTGCCCCGCTGTTCCTTTTCCTCCGCTCCGGCTCTGCCCCGCCGGGGGATCTGGACCTGGGCCCGCTGCATCGGTGATTATCGCGGCTTTCTGGACAACATGGCCCGCTGGAAGCTGAACACGCTGGTGGCGTGGAACGACACGGTCCCCGAAAACGGCGCCGAGGTCGTCCGCTATGCTCACAGCCGCGGGATCCGGGTGCTCTGGGGCTTTTCCTGGGGCTGGGGCACCGACGCCGATCTGTCCGACGAGTCGTCTCTGGCGCTCTGGCGCGGCCGCGTGGTGCGCGAATATCTCGAGCGCTGGGAGCCCCTGGGCGGCGACGGCATCTATTTCCAGACACTCACCGAAACGGACGACCAGCAGATCGGCGGCGTGCCCATCGCCAGGCTGGCGACCCGCTGGGTCAACGCCATCGCCTCCGACCTGTTGGCCCTGCGGCCGGAGCTCTACCTCGAGTTCGGCCTTCACGCCACGTCGGTCAAGACCGCGGCGGACGAGCTTACCGCCGTGGACCCGCGCCTGACCATCACCTGGGAGGACGGCGGCGCTTTCCCCTTCGCCTACAGCGCCGCCGACATCCGGGACACGGAGGGCACGCTGGCTCTGACCGACCGGATGCTCTCTCTGCGGGGCCCGCGCGAGCGGGCGGGCTTTGTGTTCAAGGGGGTCCACTCGCTGTTCTGGCCGGAATTCCGCCCCACGCCCGGTCCCCGCTATCGCATGGGCGAGGACGGCGAGCCCGCCGCAGCCTCCAGAGCCGCGTTGGCCCTGCCGACGGTCCGCTTTGAACAGGCACACTGGCTGAAGAACCTGCCGCGGCTCACTGAGGTGGTCCGCCGCGCCGCCCGCAGCGGCGCCGTCACGGGCAGCGTCACCCTGCTGGTGGAGGAAGCGGGCTTCGAGCGGCGGCGCTGGCTCCCCGCGGCGCTGTTCGCCGAAACCCTCTGGGACCCGTTCCGTGACCCGGCGGAGACCCTCTGCGTCGTCGCCGCCTCCCGGGACGCGGACTTTGCCTGATCCTCAGCCGCGCAAGCCGCCCGGAGAAACGCCCTTCGGCCGTTTTTCCCCTTTACTTTGCGCCGGATTTGTGATAAACTGTACCCTGTGTCAAATCAATAAAGGAGTCGATCCCCCATGAGCGAATGCACCCACGACTGCTCGACCTGCGGCGCGGACTGCGCTTCCCGCGATCCGGCCAGCTTTCTGGAAAAGCCCCACGAGCTGTCGAACATCAAAAAGGTCATCGGCGTCGTCTCGGGCAAGGGCGGCGTCGGGAAATCCCTGGTCACCTCCATGCTGGCCGTGGCCATGAACCGCCGCGGCCGCAGGACCGCCATCCTCGACGCCGACGTCACCGGCCCGTCCATCCCCAAAATGTTCGGCCTGAAGGAAAAGGCCGGCGCCACGGGCGACGCTCTGCTGCCCGTCGTGACCAAGACGGGCATCGAGGTCATGTCCGTGAACCTGCTGCTGGAAAATGAAGACGATCCCGTGGTCTGGCGCGGTCCGGTCATCGCCGGCACCGTCAAACAGTTCTGGACCGACGTGATCTGGAACGACGTGGACTTCCTGTTCGTGGACATGCCGCCGGGAACGGGCGACGTGCCGCTGACCGTGTTCCAGTCGCTGCCGGTGGACGGCATCATCGTGGTCACCAGCCCCCAGGAGCTGGTGTCGGTCATCGTCTCCAAGGCCGTCAAGATGGCCGGTCTGATGGATATCCCGGTCCTCGGTCTGGTGGAGAACATGAGCTTCGTCAAGTGCCCCGACTGCGGCAAAAAGATCTTCCCCTTCGGCGAAGGCGGCAGCGCCGCCGTGGCGCTGGAGTTCGGCATCCCGCTGCTGGCGCAGCTCCCGCTGGACCGCGACGCGTCCCGCGCCGCGGACACGGGCACCATCGAGCTGTACACCGCGCCGGAGCTGGACCCCGCCGCCGACCGGGTGGAAAGCCTGCTCTGATCCGACCCCGCCCCGCGCCGTTTTCCGCCCGCCGGAAAACGGCGCTCTCGTTTCCGGCCCGCGCGGGCCGATCTGACCGGGAGGTGTTTTCAAGATGATCGCTTATTTTTCCGGGACCGGCAACAGCCGCTACGCCGCCGAGGCGCTGGCCTTTCATCTGGCGGACGAGGCAGTCCCGCTGGATCCCCTGATCCGCTCCGGCGGGACCCTCTCCGTTCCGGCGGGACGCCCCTTCGTGCTGGCAGCGCCCATCTACGCCTGGGGCCTGCCGGACGACGTCATGCGGCTGGTGCGGTCCGCCGAGATCCCCCGGGGGCTGCCGGTGTACGCGGTGGTCACCATGGGCTCTCAGACCGGGGCCGCCGCCCGGCGCTGCCGCCG
>JAEERN010000241.1 GCA_016285815.1 Clostridiales bacterium | reverse complement strand
GTCGGCCGCCAGCAGCCGGACCAGCGCCTCGGGGTGGGAATAGAGCACGGAGAGCCGCTCGGTCTCCGACGCGAAGTCGCGCTCCAGCGCGGGCGAGGCCGCCGCCCGCCGCAGAACGGCGTTGACCAGCCCGGCCGCCCGGGGCACGCCGACCAGCCGCGTCTCCTTCACCGCCTCGTTGACGGCGGCGGAGGCGGGGATCCGGTCGCAGAACAGAATCTGGTAGAGTCCGACGCGCAGGACGTTCCGCACCCGGGGGTGCAGCTTTTTCAAGGGAAGATCGCACCGCTGGGCCAGATGGGCGTCCAGCAGGATGCGGTTCTGCAGCACGCCGTAGTAGAGCCGCGCGGCCAGCGCCGCGTCCCGCCCGGACAGGTCGGCACCGGACAGGAACTCGTCCCAGAGCGCGTCGGAATAGGCGCGCCGCCGCTCCTGCTCGCCCAGGGCGTTCACCGCGGCAAGGCGCGGGTCGCGTTCCCCGTTCATCCCAGCACGTCTCCGGCGGAGACGCCGCGGCCGTTGATCCAGTCGGCGGCGGCCAGCTCCTTTTTGCCGGCCGGCGCCACGCGCAGCAGCTCCACCGCGCCGCCGTCGCCGCAGACCACGGCGACGGTCTTTTTGGTGGGGAAGAAGACGCTTCCGGCGGCCAGCGCGGGCACGCTGCCGGCGAAAAGGCGCATGGCGGCCACGCGCAGCGGCTTGTCCCCCTTGACGGCGGTGGCGCCGGGATTGGGCGTCACGCCGCGGAACAGGTCGTATACCTGACGGGCGGGGCGGGAGAAGTCCAGCCGCGCCTCGGCTTTTTCGATCATGGGCGCATAGGTGGCCGCGGCGCCGTCCTGAGGCGTCCGGACCACGGTCCCCGCGGCGATGCGGTCGATGCCCGCCGCCAGAAAGGGCGCGCCGAGGCCGGCCAGACGGGCGGACAGCTCGCCGTAGGTCTCGTCCGGGCCGATCTCCGTGCGCAGCACGTCGACGACGTCGCCCTCGTCCATGCCCTCGGACAGGTACATGAGGCTCAGGCCCGTCTCGCGGTCGCCGTGGATGACGGCCCGCTGGATGGGGGCCGCGCCGCGGTAGGCCGGCAGCACCGACCCGTGCAGATTGATGCAGCCCAGCGGCGGCGCGTTCAACACGTCCGCGGGCAGGATGCGCCCGTAGGCCACCACGACGATCAGATCGGGCCGGGTCTCGCGCAGCATGGCGTCCGCCGCGCCGTCCCGCAGGGTGACGGGCTGGTAGACCGGAACGCCGGGCAGCAGCCGCAGGGCGGTCTCCTTCACCGGCGGCGGGGCCAGCTTCATGCCCCGGTCCCGGGCGCTGTCCGGGCGGCAGACCACGCCGGCGACGTCATACCCGTTCCGGGCGAGGTGCTCCAGCTGGACCGCCGCGAAGTCGGGCGTTCCCATGAACAGGATCCGGGGCGAGGTCATGCTTCCTCCTTTTCCGCGGCGCGGGCGCGCTTTTCCTGCTCGCGCCGGGCGGTCTCGGCGTCCAGCAGCTCGTAGACCCGCGAGTCGAACAGGATGCCGTTCAGATGGTCGTTTTCGTGCATGAAGGCCTCGGCGATGAGGCCGTCGGCCGAGTCTTCGAAAAACTCGCCGTCGGCGTTCTGGGCGCGAAGGCGGACCCACGCGGGCCGCTTGATGCGGCCCCAGACGTCCGGCAGGGAGAGACAGCCCTCGATGCAGTCCTGCTCGCCCACGGTCTCGAGGATCTCCGGATTGATGTATTCGCGCAGGACCCCGTTGTTGTTGATGACGAACAGCCGCCGCACCACGCCCACCTGAGGCGCGGCCAGGCCGACGCCGTTCTCTTCCAGCAGCGTTTCCTTCATATCCCGGACCAGCCGGCTGAGCCGGCGGTCGAAACGGGTGACGGGGTGACAGACGAGGCCGAGGCACTCGTCCTCTCCTTTTTTATAGACGTGCAGCAGCGACATGGGGGTCCGTTCCTTTCCAATTCAGGTGTCGTTATTCAAAGGGGTCGAAGGCTGCGGCGATGCCGATGCCCTTGTAGATCCGGCGGGACAAAAAGTCCCGCAGCACGGCGGCCGTCCCGTCCCGCACGGCGCGGGTGTCGGCGGTCTTGGCGATGACGCGATAGCGCAGCTTGTTGTTCAGCCGGAACACCGGCGCGGGGGAGGGGGGGAAGACGTTGTCCGGGCCGACGACCTCGGCCAGACGGGCGCAGACGTGGGCCGCGGCGGTGTAGAGCCGCGTGTTGTCCGTTCCGGACAGCTCGACCACCAGAAGCTCGCAGAAGGGGGGATAGCGGAAGGCCTTGCGATAGGCGATCTCCCGGCGGAAGAACCCGTCGTAGTCCTGGGCCGCGGCGGCGCGCAGGACCGGATCGTCCGGCGCGCAGGTCTGGATCACGGCGCCGCCCGCGTCGGATCCGCGGCCGGCGCGGCCGACGGCCTGGGTGACCATGGAAAAGGTGCGCTCGGCGGCGCGGAAGTCGGGAACGTTCAGCAGCTGGTCCCCGTCCAGAACGCCCACCAGCGTCACGTTGGGAAAGTCCAGCCCCTTGGCGATCATCTGGGTGCCCAGCAGCATGGGCACGTTCTCGTCCCGGAACCGGGACAGCAGCTTTTCGTGGGATTCCTTCCCGGAGGTGGTGTCCGCGTCCATGCGGATGATCCCGCGTCCGGGGAACAGCTTGCGCAGCTCGGCCTCGGCGCGCTGGGTGCCGCCGCCTTCGCGGGTCAGCGCCGCGCTGCCGCAGGACGGACAGGTGCGGACGGCCTTCTCCGAATGGCCGCAGTAGTGGCACATGAGGCGGTCGTTGGCCGAGTGATAGGTCAGCGAGACCGAACAGTTGGGGCATTTGACGGCCTTGCCGCAGCTTCGGCAGAAGAGACAGCGGCTGTTGCCGCGCCGGTTCAGGAACAGGATCGCCTGGTGGCCGCCGGCAAAGGTCCGGGCCAGCCGGCCGGCCAGCTCTTCGCCGATCATGCCGCCGTTGCCGCGGCGCAGCTCTTCGCCCATGTCGGAAAAGACGACCCGGGGCAGAGCGGCCCCGCCGAAGCGCGTCGTCAGCCGGAACAGGCTGTACCGCCCTGTGCGGGCGGCGTACATGCTCTCCACCGACGGGGTGGCCGAGCCCAGCAGCATCAGGGCCCCGTGGGCGGCGGCGCGGAAGCGCGCCACGTCGCGGGCGTGATAGCGGGGGGACTGTTCCGAACGATAGGTGTGCTCCTGTTCCTCGTCCAGCACGATGAGGCCCAGATCCTTCACCGGCGCGAAGACGGCCGAGCGGGTGCCGACGACCACGTCCGCCTTTCCCGCGCGGATGCGCTTCCATTCGTCGCTCCGCTCGCCGACGCTCAGCGACGAGTGGATCAGCGCCACGCGGTCGCCGAAACAGCCGACGAAGCGGTCCAGCAGCTGGGGCGTCAGAGAGATCTCGGGGACCAGCACGATGGCCCCGCGGCCCTGGGCCAGCACCTTTCGGATCAGCCGGATATAGACCATGGTCTTGCCGCTTCCGGTGACGCCGTGGAGCAGAGCGGCGTGGGGGGTCCCGTCGCAGAGGGCGGCGAGACCGTCGAAGGCGGCCTGCTGTTCGGCGTTCAGCACCGGATCGGGCGTCTGCCCGCCGGGGCCGGTCCGCTTGATCGCGAGCCGCGGCACGGTCTGTTCGCGGACCGCGACCAGCCCCATGTCCGCCAGCCGGCGGATCGTGGCCGCGGCCGCGCCGGTGTAATAGTTGACCTCACGAACGGAGTATTCCCCGCCGCCGCGCAGAAAATCGACGACCTCGGCCTGCTTCGCACCGAGCCGGACCCCGTCCGGCGGCGCGATGAGGCGCACGTATTTCATCTTTTTGTCGCTGACGCCGCGCAGCTCCTGCCGGTCGGACACGATGAGCTTTTTGCGGGAGAGCGCCGCCAGGTCCCGGGCCAGATCCAGCTCGGGGAACGTGCGCTCCAGCTCGCTCTGGGTCGCGCCGCCGTCCGAGCGGCGGATGAAGTCGTAAAGAGGATACAGCCGGTGCCCCTCTTCTGGGGGCGGCGCGTCCCCGCCGGACAGACGGTAGGTCACGCTGGTCTTCAGGTCCAGCCCCGCGGGGATCATGGCCCGCAACACGTCGTAGCAGGTGCAGAAGCACTTGCCGCGCAGCCAGAGCATCAGCCGCAGGTCCTCTTCGGACAGCAGGGGGGCCGCGTCCAGCGCGCTCAGCACGGTCTTCGCCTTTTCCGGCGCGGGCCCGTCGGAGACGGCCAGGACGATGCCCTGGACCGGCCGGTTCCCGGCCCCGAAGGGCACGAGGACCCGAACGCCGGGCAGAAGGCGGGTCCCCTCCGGCGCGAGATAGGTATAAGGCCTGTCGTAGGCGTAGCTGTCGGCGCGCACGGCGACCCGGACCGTTTGACTCACGGAGCGTCCCTCCTTCCGGCGGAGATCGTTTGCGGGGCGGTCAGGCGGGGAAATCGCCGGAGATCACTTCTGCTGTTCGGTGGGCGAGTAGACGTAGCGCCCCTCGGCGATGTCCATGACGGCCAGCTTGACGGGCTTTTCCGTCAGACGGACGCCCTGCTCGGCGGCCTCCTGGGCGATCTCGCGGGCGCGCATGGCGGTGACGTTCACCAGCAGATAGCGGTTGCCGATCTTTTCGATCAGAGAGTCAAGAGTGGGATACAGCATGATACAGGTTCCTTTCCGTTCATTTTTCCGATGGGGCAGAGGGACGGCCGCCCTCCGCCGGACAGGCGGTCTCTTCCGGAGCGGTCTCTTCCGCGGGGGCCTCCGCCCCGGCGGTCTCGTCTTCCGCTTCGGCGGCCAGCGCCTCGGTCACGATGGCATAGAGCCGTTCCGAGGCGTCGTCCACGGTGTCGTTGCAGAGGACGTGGGTGAATTCCGAAGCGCGCTTGCACTCTTCCACCGAGATGGCCAGCCGCTTTTCCACGCTGGCCGGCGTGTCGGTGCCGCGGCCCAGCAGACGGCGGCGCAGCTCTTCGGGAGACGGCGGCGTGATGAACACGGAGACGGCTTCGGGAAAGCTCTTCCGCATCCGCGCCGCGCCCTTGACCTCGATGTCGAAGACCACGATGTCGCCCGCCGCGGCGTGGGCCAGCACGGGCGCCCGGGGGGTGCCGTAAAAGTTGCCGGCGAACTCCTCGTATTCGGCGAAGCCGTCGGCCGCCACCATCTTGGCGAAGGTCTCGCGGGTGACGAAGCTGTAGTGGACGCCGTCCACCTCGCCGGGACGGGGGTCCCGGGTGGTCAGCGAGACGGACAGGTAGATCTCCCGCCCCAGCCGGGCGCGCAGCTTTTCACGCAGGGCCGCGATGACGGTCCCCTTTCCGACGCCGGACGGGCCGGAGACGATCAAAAGCAGGCCCTTACTCATCTTCAGCGACCTCGTCTTCCTCTTCGTCGTCCTCGTCGTCGCTCCAGTCCTTGACGCGGTTGGCCACGGTCTCCGGCTGGATGGAGGAGAGGATCACGTGGTCGCTGTCGGTGACAATGACCGCGCGGGTGCGGCGGCCGCAGGTGCCGTCGATGAGCATGCTCTTTTTGCGCGCCTCGCTGATGATGCGCTTCACCGGCGCGGACTCGGGGCTCACGATGGCGACGATCCGGCCCGACGAGACCATGTTGCCGAAGCCGATATTGACAAGTCTCACTTCGTTCATAACGATCTTTTCCCGGTCCTTTTCACTCAAGATTTTGGATCTGCTCGCGGATCTTTTCCAGCTCGCATTTCATATCCAGCACCAGCCCGGTGACCTCGAGGTCGTTGGCCTTCGAGCCGATGGTGTTGATCTCCCGGTTGATCTCCTGGACCAGAAAGTCCAGCTTGCGGCCCACCGCCCCGCCCTCGGCGAAGATCTTTTCCAGCTGGGTCAGGTGGCTGGTGAGGCGGACGGTCTCCTCGTCCGTGGCCGTGCGGTCCGCGAAGACCGCGGCCTCGGCCAGGATGCGCTGCTCGGTGACGCCGTTTTCGCCCAGCACCGCCGTCATGCGCTCGGTGAGGCGGGCGCGGTAGTCCGCCACGACGCCGGGCATCCGGGCGGCGACGGCGTCCTTCATGACCGCGATCTCGCGGCCCTTGGCCAGGATGTCGTCCGCCAGCCGCTGTCCCTCGGCCGCGCGCATGGCGTCGAAGGACTTCAGCGCCTCGGCCAGGACGGCGCGGACCTGGGCCAGCAGTTCGTCCCGATCCTCCTCGACGCGCTCGACGGAGAACACGTCCGGCATCTGGGCGATCTTCATGGCGGTGACGTCGTTCTCCAGCCCGAACTTCTCCGCCAGCGCCCCGATGCTCTCGATATACCGCGCGGCGGCGGTCTCGCTGAACGAGACGGCCAGATCCCCGGCGGCGTATTCCAGCCCGATGAAGACGTCCGCCTTGCCGCGGGTCACGCCCGAGGCCTTGATGTCGGCCTTGACGGGCTCTTCCAGGAACATATAGGCCTTGGGGCAGCGGACGGAGCAGTCGAAGAAGCGGTTGTTGACGGATTTCAGCTCCACGGTGACGGTCTTGTTCCCGAAGACGGCCTGGCTCCGGCCGTAGCCGGTCATGCTTTTGACCATGTGTCTGTCCATTCCTTTCGATCCGCGGGCCGCGGGGACCCGCGCGTGTTTATTCGTTGAACGATTTCCGGTACTGCATCTCGTTCCAGTCCTCGCGGCTGATGAGCAGGGCGCGGGGCTTGGCGCCCTCGCTGCTGCCCACGATGCCGCAGGCCTCCATCTGGTCCACGATGCGCGAAGCCCGGGCGAAGCCGATCTTCAGCCGCCGCTGCAGCATGGTGGCCGAGCACTGGTTCAGGCCGATGCAGATGCTGACGGCCTCGTCGAACAGCTCGTCGCGGTCCTCGTCGCCGTCGCCGCCGCCGTCCTCCGAGGCGCCGCCGCCGTCGGCCACGCGCTCGATCTGGCGGATGATGTCCTCGTCGTAGGTCGCCTCGGCGCCGTGCTTGATGAAGGCCACGACGCTTTCGATCTCCGGCGACGAGACGAAGCAGCCCTGGACCCGGCGCGGCTTGGTGGCGCCGATGGGCAGGAACAGCATGTCGCCGCGGCCCAGCAGCGTCTCCGCGCCGCCGCGGTCCAGGATGATGCGGGATTCCAGCGAGCTGGCCACGGAGAAGGCGATGCGCGACGGGATGTTGGCCTTCATGGTGCCCTTGATGACGTCCGCCGACGGGCGCTGGGTGGCCACCACCAGGTTCATGCCCGCGGCGCGGGCCTTCTGGGCCAGACGGCAGATGGCCGTTTCGACCTCTTTGGGGCTGGTCATCATCAGGTCGGCCAGCTCGTCGATGACGATGATGATGCGGGGCAGCTTTTCCAGCCGCGGGCCGCCTTCGTCTGCGGCGTCCGGCCGGCGGGCGGCGACGCCCTCGTTGTACTCCGCGAAGTTGCGGAAGCCGTTCTCGTTGAACACGCGATAGCGGTTTTCCATCTCCATGACGGCCCACTGCAGGGCGCCGGCGGCCTTTTTGAAGTCGGTGACCACGGGGATCAGCAGGTGGGGGATGCCGTTGTAGGAGGCGAACTCGACCATCTTGGGGTCGATGAGGATCAGCCGCAGATCGTCCGGGCTGGACTTGTAGATCAGGCTGATGAGCAGCGAGTTGATGCAGACGGACTTGCCGCTGTTGGTGGTGCCGCCCACCAGAACGTGGGGCAGGCGGGAGATGTCGCTGACCACCGGGCGGCCGCTGATGTCCTTGCCCAGCGCGAAGGTGGCGCCGGAGGCGGCGCCGGTGAACTCCGGAGACTCGAGCACGTCGCGGAGATAGACGGTCTCCACGTTGCGGTTGGGCACCTCGACGCCCACGGCGAACTTTTCCGGGATGTCCGACACGCGCACGGACTGGGCCCCCATGGCCAGCGCGATGTCCTCGGACAGGTTGGAGATCCGCGCGATCTTGATGCCGCTTCCCAGCTGGATCTCGTAGCGGGTGACGGCGGGGCCGCGGGTCACGCCCACGATGCTGGCCTCGACGCCGAAGCTGGCCAGCGTGGCGATGAGCTTTTCCTGGTTCATGCGGGTCTCGGCGTCGGTGACGTCCCGGCTGGGGGGCGGCGCGCTTTTGAGCAGGTCGATGGGCGGGAAGACGTAGGATTCGGCGCTGTGCTCGCCCGCGGCTGCGGCCGCGGCGGAGACCGCATCTTCCAGCTCCTGGGCCGTCATGGTGGGACGGGCCCGCCTGGCGTCCGTCCCCGGGTTGTCGGGGTCCGGCGTCAGCGCGTCGGGTCCGGCGTCGTACCCGGTGTATTCGACGGGCGGGTCGCCCGCCGGGTCGCCCGGCAGCAGGATCTCGCCGGTGTCGGGATCGATATAGCGGTACTCTTCCCCGCCGTCCCCGGCGGGCTCTTCCCACGGGGGCACGTCGTCGGCCTTGACCTTGCCCTCTCCCGCGGGGGTCGGGCGCGGCGTATAGGCGGCGGAAGCGGTCTCCCGGGACGGGACCCGGGCGGCGGG
>JAEERN010000240.1 GCA_016285815.1 Clostridiales bacterium | reverse complement strand
GCTGGCGGGGATCTCGGGGCGGGAGGGGGACCGGCGGCCGCGCGGAAGGGGCGGCGCGCGAAAAGACCGCGCCGCCCCGGAGGGTCAGGGCGCGGCGCGGCGAAAGGGTCTTGATTTTTCCCCGGCGAGGTGATAGAATCAAAGAGGAAATACTGTGAACGACACGGAGGTCATGCGCTATGATGAAGGTCGGTGTGCTCGTCGGACTGGACGGGATCAGAGAGGCGTTGGAGCGGCTGAAGGGCTATGGGATCCGCTGCGCCCAGATCTGTTCGTGGAACATCCCCAGCTTTACGGACGAAAAGGCGGCGGAGGTCCGGGCCGCCATGGCGGAAACCGGCATCGAGATCCTCACCTTCTGGTGCGGCTGGCCCGGCCCGGCGGCGTGGAACTTCGTGGACGGCCCGCTGACGCTGGGCCTGGTGCCGGAGTGCTATCGCTTCGAACGGACCGAAGCGCTGCTCAAGGGCGTGGAGTTCGCCCACAAGTGCGGCCTGAAGCAGATCGCCACCCACGCGGGCTTCATCCCGGAGGACTGCAACAGCGAGCTCTACCGGGGCACGCTGGTCGCGCTGAAGCGCGTGGTGCGCGCCTGTAAAAAATACGACATGAACTTCCTGTTCGAGACGGGACAGGAGACGCCGGTGACCCTGCTTCGCACCATCGAGGACCTGGGCGGCGAGAACGTCGGCATCAACTTCGACACGGGCAACATCGTCCTCTACGGCAAGGGAAATCCCAACGACGCGCTGGAGGTCTTCGGCAAGTACGTCCGCGACTTCCACTGCAAGGACGGGCTCTATCCCACCAACGGCCGCGAGCTGGGCCGCGAGGTCCCGCTGGGGCAGGGCAAGGCCGACTGGCCCCGCTTGATCCGCCAGCTCAAGGCGCTGGGCTACGACGGGCCCCTGACCATCGAGCGGGAGATCTCCGGCGACCAGCAGACCCGGGACATCCTCATGGCCAAGGAGATGCTGGAGAAGCTGGTGGCGGAGGTCGAAGGTGTCTGAGCGCAGACGGTACCGCTTCGGCGTCTCGCTGGGGATCCTGTTCGGCGCGGCGCTGCTGGGCGGCGCGGGCTGGCTGGTCTGGAACTGGCTCAAGGGCGAGCCGGCGTGGATCACCGAGACCTATCGCCCCTTTTCCCGGGCGGTGCTGGGCGGGCTTTCCAGGGTCTTTTCCTTCGTGCCCTTTTCCGCGGCGGAGATCCTGCTGTATCTGGCGATCCTGGCCGTGCTGTTCGCGGTGGGCCGGCTGATCTGGGTGCTGATCTCGGGCCGGGCCCCGCGGCTTCGCTATCTGGTCCGCTTCGTGTCGTCTGCGGCGCTGATCGCCGTGATCGCCGCGGAGTTGTACTACATCCTGTGGGGCATGAACTATTTCGGGAAGACGCTGGCCGAAGAGCTGGGGTATGACGTGCACCCCCGCGGCGCGGAAGAGCTGGAGGCGCTGGCCGTCTATCTGACGGAGCAGGCCAACGCCGCGGCCAAAGAGACCCGGCGGGACGAGACCGGCGCGCTGGCGGACGGGTACACCTTCGACTATCTGGCGGAACAGGTGGCGGCCGAGTTCTCCGGCTTCAGCGGCCGGGACGAGGCGAAGGTGAAATACGTGCTGGCCTCCCGCGGGCTGTCGGAATTCCGCACCACGGGGATCTTCGTGGCCTATACCGGCGAGAGCAACGTGAACCGGGACAACTGCGTCCACAGCCTCTCGTTCAGCATGGCCCACGAGACGGCTCACCGGTGGGCCGTCGCCCGGGAGGACGAGGCCAACTTCGTGGCCTTTCTGGTGCTGTACGATGCCGACGAGCCTCTGCTGCGCTATAACGCCTATCTGACGGCGCTGCGCTACGTCATGTCCCAGCTGAACGGCGCCGACCGGGACGCCTACGCCCGCGTCTACAGCCTGTTCGGGGATGAGATCCGCGCCGACAACGCCGAATACAGCGCCTATTGGAGCCAGTTCCAGAGCAAGGCGGCCGAGGTCTCTGAAAAGACCAACAACGCCTATCTCACCGTCAACGGCCAGAGCGACGGCGTCAAGAGCTACGGCCGCATGGTGGATCTGCTGCTGGCGTGGGCCGAGCGGCGGCCGGCGGAATGAGCGCGCGGGCGGTTCCGGCCGCGCGTTCACAATTTGTTTTCTTTTCGTTTACAAATCGGCCGCCCGGGTATTGTATGATGATACGGAAAGAAACGTTGCGTTTCTTTTAACCCCCTCCTTTCTATTTTTCTGTTTTGTGTGTGTTTTGTTTTTATGCACACCCTGGACCGTTGCGCCGGCGCGGCGCGACGGTCGCTTTTTTTGTGCGGAAGGGGATCAGGGGGGCGGCGCCCGGCGCTCCTTGGGCAGGATCACGGAGAGGATGATGCTGTCGCCGGTCTCACGGCGCTCCATCCGGGCGGGGATGCCGCTGGCGTTGGCGGTGTCCACCACCGATCGGATGGAGTTGACCAGAACGCGCGCGTCCCGCAGGATCAGCCGCCGCTCCCGGGCGGGAGCGGGTTCCTCCGGCGCCGCGGGGGCCGACAGCATGGCCTCTACGAAGCGCTCGGTCTCG
>JAEERN010000239.1 GCA_016285815.1 Clostridiales bacterium | reverse complement strand
TGTTTTCTCGCTCTCGCGCAGGTCGGACAGGACCTTCAGCGCCACGCCGGTGTGCGGGTCCGGCAGCCAGCCGGACGCCGCCTGACGGCGGATGGCGTCATAGGTGCCCGCGTCGTCGGTGCAGCCGGCGCGGAACAGGGCGCGGACCCCGGCCGCCAGCGGCTCCGGCAGCACGTAGCGGCCCGTCCGGGCCAGCTCGGCCATGAGTCCGGCCACCAGCGGCCCGTCGTGTCCGGACAGCTCGGCCAGCAAACGCTCCACGTTGCTGGAGATCAGGATGTCCATGGACGGCGAAGCCGTCTTGTGGAAGGGGCGGTTCCGGTCGTAGACCCCGGTGGTCAGAAACTCCGTCAGCACGTCGTTGGCATTGGAGGCGCAGATCAGCCGCCCCACGGGCAGGCCGCTGCGGCGTGCGTAAAAGGCCGCCAGGATGTCGCCGAAGTTGCCCGTCGGCACGCAGACGTCCATCGGCTCTCCCATCCGGACGCGGCGCGCGTTCAACAGATCGCAGTAGGCCGAAACGTAATACACGATCTGGGGCGCGAGGCGGCCCCAGTTGATGGAGTTCGCGCTGGACAGCCGCACGCCGCGGGCGGCCAGCCGCCGGGCGAAGGCCTCGTCGGCAAAGATCGCCTTCACGCCGTTCTGCGTGTCGTCGAAGTTGCCCTCGACGCCGAAGACGGCGACGTTGGAGCCGGTCTGGGTCACCATCTGGAGCTGCTGGACGGCGCTGACCCCGTCGCAGGGGTAAAACACCGTGACCGCCGTGCCCGGCACGTCCGCAAACCCCGCCAGCGCCGCCTTGCCCGTGTCGCCGGAGGTGGCCACCAGGATCATGATCCGGTCCGTGACTCCCTGTTTGCGCATGGCGGCCGTCAGCAGATGCGGCAGCACGGTCAGCGCCATGTCCTTGAAGGCGCAGGTGGGCCCGTGCCACAGTTCCAGCGCCCACGTGTCTTCGTCCAGCCGCACCGTCGGCGCGGCGGCGGCCGGATCCTCAAAGCGCGCGCAGGCGGCCCGGGCCACGGCCAGCAGTTCTTCCTCCGTATAGTCGTCCAGATACCGCGCGAGCACCGCCGCGGCGCGGCCGGCGTAATCCATGCCGCAGAGCGCCGACAGGAACGCCTCGTCCATCTGCGGCAGCGTCTCGGGGATATAGAGCCCGCCGTCCGGCGCGATACCGCGCAGGATGGCCTGCGACGCGCTGACCGGCGCCGAAGCGCCCCGGGTGCTGACGTATTTCATCGTTGATCTTCCTTTCCGAACAAAAAGGTGAAGAGATTGTCGAACCAGATCTTGTCCCGCAGGGTCCCGTCCGCACCGGCGCGGGACAGTGCCGCGGCGACGCGGTCCGCCGCGTCCGCGGACGTCCGGATCCCCTCGGGCAGACGGTCGCATCCGTCCAGATCGAAGCCGAGGGCCACGGCGTTCTCCGCCGCCGGCGAAAGGCCGAGGAAGTGCGCCGCGTGACGGGCGGCGTCCTCCGCCGTCGCCCGGCCTCCGGACAGAAAGGGCTCGTACAGATTCAGTCCCACCACGCCGCCGCTCTCGGCAAGGGCGCGGAAGAGCCGGTCCGAGGCGTTGCGCGGATGGGGACAGACGGCCAGCGCGTCGGAGTGACTGGCAAAGACGCTGCCCGGCCAGCGGCGCACCATCTCCAGCGCCGCCGCCTCCGAGGCGTGAGACGCGTCCAGCTTCATGCCCAGCCGCACCGCTTCGCCGCAGAAGGCGACGCCCGCCCCGGTGAGCCCCAGCTCGCTGCGCTCGACACAGGTGCCGCAGAGGCCGTTGAAGTGGTTCCACGTGGGACCCACCACCAGGAACCCCTGATCGCGCAGCACCGCCAGCGCGCCGGGATCACAGCCGATCAGCTCGGCGCCCTCCAGCCCCAGCACCGCGGCGCACAGGCCGCGGGCAAAGGCCGCGGCGGCTCCGGCGGCCGAATCGGCCGGCGCGATCCCCGGAAAGCTTTGAAAGCGCTCGAGGCACAGCGGGATCAGGCCGGGCGCCGGCGCGTCGTCGCCGCAGACGGCAAAGATCTGGCCCCGGCGGGAAAACCGCTCTCCGGCCAGATCCAGCGCCAGGGGGCCGTAACGGCCGTCCAGCGCGGTCAGGGTGTCGCAGTGGCCGTCGAAATACGCGTCCGGCCGCTCAGGCAAGCTCGGTGTAGACGTTTTCATAGTAGTTCAGCTCTCTGGGCGGATCGTCCCGGCAGTCCCCCGCCAGGATCTCCGCCACGTCGAAGCGGACGGGACGCGGATCGTTCCGGGCGGCCATGAACTCCGCCGCGGCGGCCTTCATGCGGGCCAGCTTGCGGGGCGAGACCGCCTCGACGCCGCGGGCGAATCGGTACCCCGACCGGGTCTTGACCTCGACCACGGCCACGACGCCGTCCTTCTCCGCCACCAGATCCAGCTCGCCGAGCCGGGTCTTGAAGCCGGCGGCCAACAGGCGATAGCCGCGGCCCCGCAGGTAGAGGGCGGCCTGCTGCTCGCCCCAGCGGCCCCGTTCCGCAGGGCCGGAAAACGGGATCTTTCCCATGGCTCAGGCATGCCTTTCCTGAAAATTTTTCAAAAAGCTCATGCGGTGGCAGGCCGCCGGACCCAGCCGGCGGATCGCCGCGTAGTGCTCCTCGGTGGGATAGCCCTTGTGCCGGGCGAAGCCGTACCCGGGATAGCGGGCGTCCAGCTCCAGCATATACCGGTCCCGGGCCACCTTGGCCAGGACGCTGGCCGCCGCCACGGCAGCGCTTTTGGCGTCGCCCTTGACCAGAGCGCGGGCCTCGTATCCGTCGAACCCGCGGCAGACGCTGCCGTCGATCAGCACGACGCCGGGCCGGACCTCCAGCCCGTCCACGGCCCGCCGCATGGCGGCCAGACTGGCGTTCAGGATGTTCTTTTCCTCGATCTCCTCGACGGAGGCCATCTCCACGCGCCACGCCAGCGCGGCGCTCCGGATGACCGTCACCAGCGCCTCGCGCCGGGCGGGAGAAAGCTTTTTCGAATCGTCCAGTCCGGGGATGACCGCGTCCGGGCGAAGGATCACCGCAGCGGCGCACACCGGTCCGGCCAGCGGGCCCCGGCCCGCCTCGTCCGTCCCGCAGACGGG
>JAEERN010000238.1 GCA_016285815.1 Clostridiales bacterium | reverse complement strand
GGGCCGGGAAAACAGAAGACCGGCGCCCGCCCCCGAGACCGGGGGCGGGCGCCTTCGTCCGTCCAAAACAGGACGCTTCAGAGCAGGATCTTCCGGTATTCCGCCAGGGCCGGGGCCGTGTCGACGGCGGCGAGACGGTGGGCGTCGGGGGCCATGTGGAAGTGGACGCCGATCTCGCGGCCCAGGTTGAAATAGCGCCGGGCGAAGTCCGGCCAGCCGCAGATCGCGCCGGAGTGGAGCTCCCACGCGCTGCCGGCGGCCTCGCCGGCGGCCAGCAGGTCGCCCAGCGCCGCGTCGGAGATCTCGTCCAGCACGCGGCCGGCGTTTTCGATGCGGAGCTTGACCGGGGCCAGCGGATGGGCCACACAGTCGCAGAAGTCCGTGCGGAACAGCTCGGTCAGCACGGCGATCATGTGGCGGGCATAGCCCGCGGGGCTGCGGTCCTCGGGCTGTTCCCAGCAGGACAGGTGATAGTGGTTCTGGGCGAACAGGCGGTACTCCATGGCGCGCATGTTCTCCGGCGTCTCGCTGTACCGCCCCAGCCCCAGCGCCGACAGCTCGGACCCGATGAGGATGCGGACCGGCGTGTCCAGCGCGGCACGCTGGGCCTTGAGGATTTCGTTGTGGGCGGGAACGGGGGTGGACGAGCCGTCCGCCTCCACGTTCGAGTGGTCCACCAGCGCGATGTCCGTCAGACCGGCCCGCTCCGCCTCGCGGACGATGGCCTCCAGCGTCATCTCCGGCTTGGCGCAGGAGGAAAAGCGGGTGTGGACGTGCAGGTTGCGCCGGGCCAGCTCGTCGAGGTCGAAGCATTTTTCGAAGAGGAACACGGAAAGACCTCCTGTCGTTTTGTCAGGCCAGAACGGCCTTCATTTGCTCCAGCACGGGGGCCGGATCAATGGCGGCGAGGCTGTGGGCGTCGGTGCCGAAGGTGAAGTGGACGCCGAGCTCGCGGCCCAGATTGAAAAACCGCCGCGCGAAGGCGGGGAAGCCCAGCGTCGCCCCGGCGTGGAGCTCCCACGCGCTGCCGGCGGCCTCGCCGGCGGCCAGCAGGTCGCCCAGCGCCGCGTCGGAGATACAGTCCAGCACGCGGGCGGGCTCGGCGATGGTGCGGATCTTGATGGGCGCGATGGGGTGGGCCACACAGTCGCAGAAGTCCGTGCGGAACAGCTCGGTCAGCACGGCGAGCATGTGGTCGGCGTACCCCCGGGGCGTCTGCTCCTCGGGGTGCTCCCAATAGAACATCTGATAGTGGTTCTGGGCGAACAGGCGGTACTCCATGGCGCGGATGACCTCGGGGGTCTCGCTGTATTTGCCGACGCCCCAGGCCGACAGCTCGGACCCGATGCGCACGCGCACCGGCGTGTCCAGCGCGTCCCGCTGGGCCTTGAGGAGCTCGTTGTGGGCCGGGACCTCGACGTCCTTGAACAGGTTCGAGTGGTCCACGACGGCGATGTCCGTCAGGCCGGCCCGCTCGGCCGCCCGGACGATGTCCGGCAGCAGCATCTCGCCGGAGGCACAGCGGGAAAAGTGCGAATGGACGTGCATGTTGCGCCGGGCCAGCTCGTCAAGGTCGAAGCAGACGTCGAACAGGAACACGGGGCGGAACCTCTCTTTCTCGCCGCGGATGCGGCTTGGTTCTATTATATACCGGCCCGGCGGCTTTTTCAAGGGGCCGCGCGCCGGAGGCGGCCGCAAAAAGGGCTTGCCTTTTCCGCAGGGCAAGGGTATAATACGGATAGCAGCAAGGAAAAAAGGAGGGGTCGAAACATGGACCACGTGATCGGCATCGACGTGGGCGGCAGCACGACGAAGATCGTCGGCCTGCGGCAGGGCAGGATGTTCAGCCCGCTCATGGTCAAGGCCAGCGACCCGAAGTCCTCGATCTACGGGGCGTTTGGAAAATTTATGGACGAAAACGGGCTGAAGCTGTCCGACGTGAGCCGGGTCATGGTGACCGGCGTCGGCGCCGCGGCGCTGGAGGGCGATATCTACGGGATCCGGGCGGAAAAGGTGGACGAGTTCCTGGCGGTGGGCCGTGGCGGCCTGTACCTCAGCGGGCTGAACAAGGCGGTCATCGCCAGCATGGGCACCGGCACGGCCCTGATCTCCGCCGAGGGCAAGAGCGCCCGCCACGTGGGCGGCACCGGCGTCGGCGGCGGCACGCTGCTGGGCCTTTCGGGCCGGATGCTGAACATCCGGGACTTCGGCTCGCTGGTGGAGACCGCCCGGGGCGGCGACCTGTCCCACGTGGACCTCTTCGTCAACGACCTGACCAGCGGCGAGATCACGACGCTGCCCTCGGGCACCACGGCCTCGAACCTGGGCCGGATCAGCGATCTGGCCTCCAAGAGCGACCTGGCCATGGGCATCATCAACCTGGTGCTGCAGACCATCGGCGTGGTAGCCGTTCTGGCGGCCAAGCTGGAGAACACGACGAAGATCGTCCTGTCCGGCACGCTGACGGACATGCCTTATACCATGGAGATCTTCGAAAAGCTGGAACCGCTCTACGGCGTGACCTTCATCCTGCCGGAGAGCGCGGAATACACCACGTCCGTCGGCGCGGCGCTGTGCGCCGAATAGACGGGCCGCGGGAAAGGAGCGATCGTCATGGAGCGAAAGGGACTTCGCTGGGGGATCCTGGGAACGGGCGGGATCGCCAATCAGTTCGCCCGGACCGTGCTTTCCGTCGAGGGGGCCGAGTTGGCGGCGGTGGGCTCCCGCGCCGCCGAAACGGCGGAAGCCTTCGGCGAGAAGTGGGGCGTGCCCGCGGCGCGGCGCTTTGGCTCGTATGCGGAGCTGGCGGCCTGTCCCGACGTGGACATCGTCTACGTGGCCAGCCCCCACAGCCACCACGCCGAACACGCGCTGCAGATGCTGGCCGGGGGGAAGCACGTGCTGGTCGAAAAGGCGTTCACGCTGAACGCCGCCGAGGCCGAGGCGGTCTTTGCCGAGGGGCGGCGGCGGGGACTGTTCGTCTGCGAGGCCATCTGGACCCGCTTTCTGCCGGCCAACCGCCAGCTGGCGGCGTTTCTGGAAGAGGGCGAGCTGGGGGCGCCGCGCATGGCCTCGGCCATGTTCGGCAACCACTTTCCGGACGACATGCCCCTGACCCACCGGATCTATGCGCCGGCGCTGGGCGGCGGCGCGCTGCTGGACATGGGGGTCTATCCCATGTCGTGGCTGTCCATGATCGCCCGGGACGAGACGCCGGAGACCGTCCGGACCACGGGGCGGCTGTTCGCCCCCACCGGGTGCGACGAGAGCTCGACGGTGGTCTGCGGGTACGGCTCCGGGCTGACCGCCGTGTCCTCGTGCAGCATCAAGGTCAACTATCCCGACGAGGGCGTGATCTGCTGTGAGCGGGGACGCGTGCGTGCGCCGTCCTTCTGGCGGGCCGAGGGCTTTTCGGTGTGGTACGATGACGGGCGCGAGCGGGAGTTCCGGCCCGGCTGCGACCGGCTGGGCCTGCGGTACGAGCTGATCTCCGTCACGGAGGACATCCTGGCGGGACGGACCGAGTCCCGCGTGGTGCCCCCGTCGGCGACGCTGTGCGTCCAGCGCATCCTGGAGGCCGCCCGCCTGAGCCTCGGGTTCCGGTACGACCGGGAAAAGACGGAAAAAGAAGAGGAGAACGCGAAAGCATGAAGCGGGCTTTTGAGAGACTGATCGCCTATACGGCGTATGAGACGGCGTCGGACGAGGCCAGCGAGACCTGTCCCAGCACGCCGGCGCAGACGGCGTTCGCCCGGGCGCTGGCGGACGAGCTGGCGGCCCTGGGCGTGAAAAACGCCCGGGCGGACGGGAACGGCTACGTCTACGGGACGATCCCGGCCAACATCCCCGGCTGGCGCGGGAAGACCGTCGGGTTCATCGCCCACATGGACGTGTCCCCCGACGCGCCGTCGGAGAACGTCTCCGTGATGGTCGCCGAGAACTACGACGGCGGGGTCATCCGCCGGCCGGGGGGCGATCTGGATCCCGCGGACGCGCCGGAGCTGCTGCGCTACGTCGGCAGGACGGTGATCTGCTCCGACGGGCGGACCCTGCTGGGAGCGGACGACAAGGCCGGCGTGGCCGAGATCGTGACCTTTTGCGAGTTCTGCGCCGAGCACCCGGAATTCCGCCACGGCGAGATCGCCGTGGCCTTCACGCCGGACGAGGAGATCGGCCGCGGAGCCGACCGGTTCGACGTGGCCGGCTTCGGCGCGGACTTTGCCTTCACCTGCGACGGCGGCGCCGTGGGCGAGGTGGAGTATGAGACCTTCAACGCCGCGGCGGCCAAGGTGCGCGTGACCGGCGTGTCCATCCACCCCGGCTCGGCCAAGGGGCGGATGATCAACGCCGCCCGGGCGGCGCTGGCCTTCGACGCGGCCCTGCCCGCCGACGAGCGGCCGGAGACCACCGAGGGACGGCAGGGGTTCTTCCACCTGACCGGCATGAGCGGCGGCGTCGAAGAGGCGGAGCTGGACTATATCCTGCGCGACCACGACGCGGCGGCCTTCGAGGCGCGTAAGCGCGCCGTGCGCGAGCTGGCGGACCGGCTCAACGGGGCGTACGGCCGGCCGGTGTTCTCCGTGGAGATCCGGGACCAGTACCGGAACATGGCGGAGGTGGTCCTGGCGCGGCCCGAGATCCTGGAGCTGGCCCGGAGCGCCCTGCGCGGGCTGGGCCGCGAGCCGTTCTCCGTGCCGGTCCGGGGCGGGACGGACGGGTCCCGGCTGTCGTTCATGGGCCTTCCGTGCCCCAACCTCGGCACGGGGAGCCACGGGCATCACGGCCGCGGCGAGTTCGCCGTGGCGGAGGAGATGGACCTGGCCGTCCGGGTCCTGGCGGCCGTCGCCGAAAATGCGGCCAAATAGGAAAACTGCCGCGGGTCGCTCTTGCAATCCCCGCGGCGGTGCGCTATAATAGACCAAAAGACAACGAAAGGGAACAGGAGTACACGTTATGAAGATCGCCATGCAGCTCTACACCGTCCGGGACTATACCCGCACCCCCGAGGGACTTCGCGACACCCTGAAGCATCTGGCCGACGCGGGCTATCGCTATGTGGAGACCGCCGGATTTTTCGGCATGACCGCCGGGGAACTCAAGGCGCTGCTGGCCGAATACGGCATGCAGGCCGTTTCGGCGCACGTGGGCGTGGAGGCCGTCGCCGAGAACCTGGACCGGCTCATCCGCGATCTCACCGTGTTCGGCGCGGATCAGGTCTGCGTGCCGGGCATCCCGGGGCGGTATTTCCACTTCACCCCCGCGGGCTATACCTGCTTTGCCGAGGTGATGCAGACCGCCGCCGAGACGCTGGCCAAGAACGGGATCCAGCTCTCTTATCACAACCACAGCCACGAGTTCGCGCCCATGGGCGTGGCCACGGGGATGCACTACCTGTTCGGGAACATGCCCGGCGTCAACATGCAGCTGGACGTGGGCCACTGCCGCGCCGCGGGCGAGCGGCCGGAGGAATGGCTGCGCCGGTACGGGGACCGCGTCTCCACCCTGCACTACAAGGACGTGGTCTTCGTCGACGGCGTCCGCCGGGACGTCGCCATCGGCGAGGGGCTGGTGGACTGGAAGGCCGTTACCGAAGAGGTCAAAAAGACCGGCTGTCAGTACGCCATCGTGGAGCACGAGGAGTTCAACCGGGATCCGTGGGATATCTGCGCCACGTCGATCCGCAACATCGAGCGCTATTTTGCCGAATAAGGAGGACGAACGATGAAGATCACGGTTGCCGCGGGAAACCACACCCGCCGCGGATGCCCCGTGTCCCTGCGCGTGCCGGCGGAAGAGGTCCGGGCGCTGTCCGGGACCGGGGAGGCGCTGGCCCTGCGGCCGGCCTTCGGCCGGGCGCTCCCGTGCGCCTGCCGGTTCGACGGCGGCGAGGCGGAGCTGACCTTTGTGCTGGACTGGCTCAGCGCCGGGGAAAGCGCGGCGTTCGAGCTGGTCCGTGCGGAGGCGGCCGAAGCGCCGCGGATGCAGGCCGTCCGGACGGAGCGGGGGATCTCGATCCGGGACGGCGGACAGGAGATCACCGAGTATTACACGGGAACGGACCTTCCCAAGCCGTATCTGGGCCACCTGCGGGAGCGGTACGGCGAAGCGGTGACGCGCATCGACCCGAACACCCGGGAGCACCCCCACCACCGGGCCCTGTGGATCTCGCACGGGGACGTCAACGGGGTGGACACGTGGAACGAACCGGCGGGGACCCACGGATACATCCGGGTGAAGGAGCTGACGGAGCTGTTCGACAGCGCCGTCTGGACGGGCTTCACGGCGAAAAACGTGTGGACGGATCACGGCGGCGCGCCCCTCTGCGACGACGTCACCTCGTTCCGCGTCTACGCGCCGCGGGACGGCGTCACGGTGGTGGACGTGGACATCACGATGATCGCCGCCTACGGCGAGATCCGCCTGGGCCCGACGAAAGAGGCCGGCCCCCTGGCGATCCGCATGGCGGACCCGGTCATCGTGCGGAACACCGGCACCATGGAAAGCGCCGAGGGCGGGATCAACGAGAGCGAGATCTGGATGAAGCGCGCGGCCTGGGTGGACTATTGGGGCACGGTCAACGGACGCCGCGGCGGCGTGGCGATCTTTGACAACCAGGCCAACGAGATGTTCCCCACCTACTGGCACGCCAGAGACTACGGCCTGCTGGCGGTCAACAACTTCTACCGGGGCGGCGAGCGGATCATCCCGGCGGGAGAGAGCAAAAACTGGAGATTCCGCGTCGTCGTCCACAGCGGATCGACGGCGGAAGCCGGCATCGCCGGGAGATATGCGGACTATGCCGCCGCGCCGGCGGCAAAGGCGGAATAAAATACCGGATGGAGGAGTTATTTATGGAAAAAATCGTGAACGCTGCCGTGGTCGGTCTGGGCGTCGGCATGCAGCACTGCCGCGGGGCGGCCAAGGCGGAGGGCGGCCGGCTGTACGCCGTCTGCGACCTGCGGGAGGACCGGATCGAGCGGGCGCTGTCCGAGTTCCCCGGCACCAAGACCTACAACGACTACGACGAGATGCTGAAGGACCCGGAGATCGATCTGGTCTCGGTCTGCGTCCCCAGCGGGCTGCACGCGGATCTGGCCATCCGCGCCCTGCGCGCGGGCAAGCACGTGCTCGTTGAAAAACCCATGGACATCACCGTGGACCGTATCCTGGAGATCGAAAAGGTCCGCCGGGAGACCGGCCTGAAGGTGGGCGGCATCTTCCAGAACCGCCGCAACGCCATCATGGCGCCCATGAAGCAGGCCATCGACGAGGGCCGGCTGGGCAAGATCATCACCGGCGCGTTCCGCATCTACTGGTACCGCGACGAGGACTATTTCCGCGCCAACGGACACTGGCGCGGCACCTGGCAGTACGACGGCGGCGGCTCGCTGATGAATCAGGGCGTCCACACCGTCGACCTGATGCAGTGGCTGCTGGGCGACGTGGCCAGCATCCGCGCCGAGATGGCCATCCTGAACCACAAGGAAGTCGAGACCGAGGACTTCACGTTCGCCACCGTCAAGTTCAAGAGCGGGGCCGTCGTGCTGCTGTCCTCCACCACCTGCGCCAAGCCGGGCGCCGGAACGGACATCCAGGTGGTCGGCACCAACGGCGCCATCTACGTGGACGGCGACCGGCCCATCCTGTGGCGCATCGCGGGAGAGAACTGGAAGGAAGAGGAGAAGGAGATCCTCGACGCCTATGCCGGCAACGGCAGCGCGGCCTGGGCGGATCCGACGCTGATCCGCGGCCACAGCTTCATGGTCCAGGACATGATCGACGCCATCCGCTTCGACCGGGATCCCATGGTCGGCCCCATGGAGGCCACCAAGGCCGTCCGCATCGTCAACGCGGTCTACGAGTCGGCCCGGACCGGCAAGGAGATCTTCTTCGATTAAGACCCGCCGCAGCGGAAAGATCGATGCATAACGCGCCTCCCGCGCGGCCATAATAGGCCCGTAGGAGGTGCGTTTTTATGGACGACAAAAGCGGAAAGGGCCGCGGCGGCGGCGCCGCGAAAGCGATGAAATTTCTGGTGGGGAAGGGCTTTTACATAGTCCTGTTCCTGTGCCTTGCGGCAATCGGGATCTCGGGCTATGTGATTCTCTTCCGGAACCGGACCAGCGTCGACCCAGGCATTGCGGACGTCGGCGGACTGGGTCTGTCGGCGACGGTGGCGCTTCCGGGCGGCACCGGCGGTCCGGCGGAGGGCCCGGCGCCGGCGGCCTCGACCTCCGGCC
>JAEERN010000036.1 GCA_016285815.1 Clostridiales bacterium | reverse complement strand
GTGTCCTCCGAGGCCGACGGGGACGGGATGCCCCTGCGGGCCGGGTTCGGTCTGGCGGCGTGGAACGTGGGCTGGTGGCTGGCGGCGGCCGCGGCTTCGGCCGTGGTGTTCCGGGCGCTGGCCGGAACGGACGAGGCGGGACAGACCGTCTTCGGCGCCGCGGCAGGCGCCGGCGCGTTCCTGACGCTGCTCTCCTTTTCGCTGGCCCACGGGCTGGTCTGCCGGGTCTGGGGCCGGCCGCTGACCTCGCTCAAGGACGAGCGGGGCGGCTGGGGCTTCCTGATCGCGACGGTGCTGGTCTGGCTGGTCTTTTACGGCGTACTCCGGATCCCGGCCGCGGCCGGCGCGCTGGGGCTGGCCGCGGTGCCCTACCGCAAGCTGGTGGTCACGCTGATCCCGGCCGCGGCGGAGCTGGCGGTCTATCTCGTCGGCGGACTGATCCGGCGGCGCAGGAAGGACAAGGACCGCAAATGAAGAACTGGACCGAGACGGAGCTGAAGCTGACCGCGCCCGACGGCGCGGCGCTGGAGGCCGTGGGCCGGGACCCGCTGCTGACCGCGGCGGCGGAGGGCGAGGCCGAGACCGTGGAGATGCGCTCGTCCTATTACGACCTGCCGGACGGGTCTCTCCGGGCGGCGAAGCTCTCGCTCCGGTTCCGGACGGAGAACGGGCGCGGCGTGGTCACGGTCAAGCGCGGCGTGAAAAAAGACAAAAAGACCGGAAAGGCCTCCCGGACGGAGTGGGAGGTCGAGGCGGACTCTCTGGCCGACGGGCTGGAGAGGCTCGGGGCGATCCCGGAGCTGGCCGGACTTCTCCCGCCGGCCGAGGCGCTGGCGGAGACGGCGCGGGTCGTCTTCACCCGGGTCGAACGAAGGACCCGGTTCGCCGGCGCGGAGATCGCGCTGTGCCTGGACCGCGGCTGGTTCGAATCGCCGGAGCACCCGTTCTTCGAGGCGGAGGCGGAGCTGGCCGGCGGCGAACAGACGGCGCTGGACGAGCTTTCCGCCTATCTGTGCGGCAAATACGCGCTGACCCCCGAACCGCGATCCAAGGCGTCGCGGGCGGCGAAGCTCAGGGCGAGAAAATAGATCAGATCGGCGCGGGTCCGCGCCGGAACGAAACGAGAAAAAGGCGGAATCCATATATGTTGTCAGCCAGTAAATTAGCGGGATACCTGTCCCTGAACCTGATGCGCCCGGACAGCACCGCGCTCATGGTCAAGGAGGGCTGCTCGGCGGTGGCGTCGCGCAATCTGGCGTCCCTTTGCGTCCGGCCCTGCGACGTGGCCGACGCCGAGCGGATGCTCAAGGGGAGCGGACGCCCGGTGACGGCCGCGGTGGCCTTTCCCCACGGGGGGACGGACACCTCGGTCAAGGTGGCCGAGACCCAGAAGCTGATCGACGACGGCGCCCGGGAGATCATCGCCGTGCTCAACACGGGGCGGCTGCTGTCCGAAAAGTTCGAATACGCGGAGCAGGATCTGAAGGCGGTGACCATGACGGCGCTGCGGCGCGGCGTTCCGGTCTGCGTGGCCTTCGACAGCTGCTTCCTCGACGAGCGGATGTTCAAGATCGCCTGCAAGATCGCGGACAACATCGGAGCCCAGGCGATCATGACCGCCACGGGCTACGGCTCGTCCGGCACGCGCGCGGCGGAGATCGCGCGCATCAAGGAAATGCTGGGCTCGCGCATGAAGTGCGTCGCCAACGGCGGCATCCGGACGCTGGACCAGGTGAACGAGATGATCGCCGCGGGGGCAGACCGGGTCGTGACGGCCTTTGCCGCCCAGATCATGGACGAGGCGGCGGGCCGCGCGGCGGCCCAGCTTTGAGTGGGATCGATTTCAAAGACGAGAGGTGAACCGTTTTGGCGGCGACAGTGACCATCCCCAAGGGGACCAAGGACGTTCTTCCCTCCGAGAGCCATCGCTGGCAGTATCTCGAGGGCGTTTTGAGAAAGACGGCGGGGGATTTCGGCTTTTCCGAGATCCGCTTTCCGACGTTCGAGCACACCGAGCTCTTTCTGCGCGGGGTGGGCGACACCACCGACATCGTGCAGAAGGAGATGTACACCTTCGAGGACAAGGGCGGACGTTCGATCACGCTTCGGCCTGAGGGCACGGCCAGCGTCGTGCGGAGCGTCGTGGAGAACGGGCTCTACGCGGGCACGCTGCCGCTGAAGGTGTTCTATATCGCGCCCAACTTCCGCTATGAAAAGCCCCAGGCGGGCCGCCTGCGGGAGCACCACCAGTTCGGCGTCGAGATGTTCGGCGCGGCCTCGCCCGAGGCGGACGCCGAGATCCTCTGTCTGGCAGACACGTTCCTGTCCCGGCTCGGCATCGGCGACGTGACGGCGGCGATCAACTCCATCGGCTGCCCCGTGTGCCGGAAGGACTATCAAAAGGCCCTGCGGGAGTACTACGGGCGGTATCGGGACGAGCTGTGCCCCACCTGTCTGACCCGTCTCGAGAGGAACCCGCTGCGCCTGCTGGACTGCAAGGAGCCGCGCTGTTCCGCGCTGGCGGCCGCCGCGCCGCGGACGCTGGATTATCTCTGCGGCGAGTGCCGGGACCACTTCGAGGCCCTGAAGGCCGGGCTGGACCGCCTCGGCGTCCGGTATCGGGTGGACACGGGCATCGTCCGGGGGCTGGATTATTACACCAAGACGGTGTTCGAATTCGTCACCGGCGGGATCGGCGCCCAGTCGGCCATCTGCGCGGGCGGCCGGTACGACGGGCTCTGCGAGCAGCTGGGCGGCCCGAAGCTTCCGGGTCTCGGCTTCGGAAGCGGGCTGGAGCGGCTTTTGATGACCATGGAGGCCAAAAACGTCCCCATGCCGGACGCGCCGGCGCCGGAGGTGTTCCTGGCGGCGCTGGGGCCGCGGGCGGCCGAGCGGGTCTCGGTGCTGACCGCCGCGCTGCGCCGCCGCGGGATCCGGGCGGAGCGGGACGTCACCGGCCGGTCTCTGAAGGCGCAGATGAAGTACGCCGACAAGCTGGGCTGCCGCCGGACGCTGATCCTGGGGGACAACGAGCTGGACGCGGGCCGGGGCGACCTGAAGGACATGGCCACGGGACAGACCGTTCCGGTGGGCCTGACCGAGGACGAGCTGGCCGCGGCGCTGGGCTGAACGGGCGGCGGCCGGCCGGAAGACCGTTTCTTAACAAAATCGTAACACAAGCCCGCCCTGCGGTGCTATAATGAAGTCAAGCGAGAAATCGACAGGAAGGACAGCCATATGATCGAAGTAGAAAACTTAGTCAAGCACTATGGCGACAAGAAAGCGGTAAACGACATCTCGTTCACGATCCGGGACGGCGAGCTGGTCGGTTTCCTGGGCCCCAACGGGGCGGGGAAGTCCACGACCATGAACGTCATCACCGGGTATCTCTCCGCCACGTCCGGCTCCGCCCGGATCAACGGCATCGACATTCTGGAGGATCCCATGGAGGCCAAGCGGCACATCGGATACCTTCCGGAGCAGCCGCCGCTGTACATGGACATGAGCGTCAACGAGTATCTGGACTTTATCTGCGACCTCAAAAAGGTGGACAGGAACCGCCGCAGCCATATCGACGACATCTGTGAACAGGCGGGCATCACCGGGGTCTATCGCCGGATGATCAAGAACCTCTCCAAGGGGTATAAACAGCGCGTCGGCCTGGCCCAGGCACTGATCGGCGATCCGGAGGTACTGATCCTGGACGAGCCCACCGTGGGCCTCGACCCCATCCAGATCGTGGAGATCCGCAACGTCATCCGGGATCTGGGACGTCAGCGCACGGTCATCCTCTCCAGCCACATCCTGCCGGAGGTCCAGACCATCTGCCGGCGGGTGCTGGTCATCAACGAGGGGAAGATCATCGCGGACGACAGCCCCCAGAACCTTTCCAAGTACGTCGAGATGAACCACCGGATGCAGATCCGCGTCGCCGCCCCCCAGAGCAAGGCCGAGCAGATCCTGCGGGAGATCCCGGAGATGGGCGAGGTGGTCTTCGAGGGCGTCATGGAAGAGGACACCAGCGACTTTATGATCTGTGCGCGGGACAACGCGGATATCCGCCGGCTGCTGTTCAACGGGTGCGCCAAGGCCGGCTGTCCGATCCTGATGATGAATCCGCTCTCGGCCTCGCTGGAGGATATCTTCATCAAGCTGACCGAGAAATCGGAAACCAACGAAAAGGAGGCGTGAGCGGATGTTTGCCATCTTCAAACGAGACCTGAGGGCGTTCTACACCACGCCCATCGGCTATGCGTTCAGCGGCGTCGTCATCCTGATCATGAATCTCTGCTTTTACTACATGAACGTTGAGACCAGCTCGTCCGACGTCAAGCGGATCTTCTACTGGCTGCTGCTGGGGCTGGCCTTTCTGGCGCCGATCCTGACCATGCGTCTGCTCAGCGAAGAGAAGAAGACCAAGACGGACCAGCTGCTCTACACCGTTCCCCTTCGGATCACGGACATCGTTCTGGGCAAGTATCTGGCCGCCCTGTGCGTGTTCCTGATCTCTCTGGTGGGAACGTTCATGATCCCGGTGATCCTGTCGATGTTCAGCGTCGCGGAGTACTGGGCGATCCTGGGCAACTATGTGGCCATCGTCTTCGCGGCCAGCGCCTTCATCGCCATCGGGCTCTTCGTCTCGTCGACCAGCGAGAACCAGCTGGTCTCGGCGCTGGTCAGCTGGGCGATCCTCGTGGGCCTCTGGCTGGTGGACACGCTGGTGGCCAACGTGGAGATCCGCTTCATCCGCGTCATCGTGGACTGGGTCTCGGTCTTCGCCCGGTACGAGAGCTTTACCTACGGGCTGTTCGATCTGTCCGACATCTTGTATTACTTCAGCATCACGGCCGTGTTCCTCTTCCTGACTGTCAGGATGCTGGATAAGCGCCGCTACGCCTGAGAAGGGGGGAGCACGGAAATGAGCGAGAAAAAGAGCTTTGGGGAAAAGGTGAAGTCCTTCGACTTCAGCCTGCGGAAACAGCGCTGGAAGTACGGCACCGTCGCCACGGTGTTCACGGTGATCGTCATCGCGGCGGTCATCCTGCTGAACGTGGTGGTCGGCCTTCTGACCGACTATTACGGCATCAACTTCGACATGACCAGCGAAAAGCGCATGACCATCTCCGACGAGACCGTCGAGCTGCTCAAGGGTCTGGAGAAGGAGATCAGCATCAACGTCATCATGACGGAGACGGAGTTCCGCGACCAGACCTACGGCAACGAGATGGCGGAGATCATGGCCCGGTACGAGGTCAACGCCCCCGACAAGATCAAGGTCAACTATGTGGACCCGCTGCGCAACCCCACGTTCACCCAGGCCTATGAGGCCCAGGTCAGCCTGGCCAAGGGCGACGTGGTCGTCAAGGACGAGACGGATCCGGACAAGGCGGTCTTCATCAAGAACGAGGACCTGTATTACTGGTACGACAACAACCACGACCAGATCAGCGGCGTCTACGTCGAGCGGCGCGTCACCAACGCCATCATGTCGCTGACCACGGAGAACGAAGAGTTCCCGCTGGCGGTGATCCTGTACGGCCACGGCGAATACAACACCGACCGGTACGGCGAGCTGCTGCGCGAGAGCAACTACCGCGTGGCCTACGTCAACCTGCTGGTCAACGATCTGCCGGAGGAGACCTCGCTGGTGATCCTCAGCGCCCCGTCCACCGACTATTCCGAGGACGAGATCGACAAGCTGGAGAAGTATTTCACCACCTACAACAACTTCATCTTCCTGCACAGCAGCGCCATCACCCGGCTGGAGAACCTGGAGCTGCTCTTCCGCGAGTTCGGCGTTGCCTTTGAAGAGGCCGTCGTGTGCGACGCGCGCTATCGCGTGAACAACAACTTTGCCAGCGTCCTCGTCTCGCCGCCGGCGGACGAGACCAGCCAGCTGGTCAACAAGCTGGACGCGAACCACTTCGTGGCCGCGCCCTATGCCCGCGTCATGCGCCAGCTCTGGAAAGAAGAGGGCACCATGACCAACACGATCCTGCTGAACAGCTCGGCCTATTCCTACGGCAAAAAGGTCGAGCCCGGCGTCCCGCTGGACAGCTATGAGGCGGCGGAGGGCGATCTGATGGGCAACTTCCCGGCGGCCATCGTCGTCACCCGCGAGGGCATCGTCGACAAGGTCACGGTCCGGCGCAATATGCTGTTCCTCTCTTCGGCCTACGTCTTCGACGAGAGCCTCGTCAACACCGAAAGCTACGGCAACATGCAGCTGTTCACCAACGTGTTCTCGAATTTCAACAAGTCCAGCACGACGGTCAGCGTCCTGGCCAAGAAGTACACCGATCCTGAGCTCGTCGTCACCGGCAACACCCGCTCGGCGGTGCTGGTCCTGCTGGTGGTGATCCCGCTGGCGGTCCTGGCCATGGGCGTCGTCGTGTGGCAGAGGAGGAAAAACCGCTGATGAAAAAGCAGGTCAAAAAGATCGTCTTCGTCGGCGTGGTGGTGGTCCTGCTGCTGGCCGCGTGGTTCATCCTGAAGAAGATCATCCCGGAGAAAGAAAAGGACAAGGGCATCGTCGTCACGGACCTCAAGGCGACGGACTATTCCTTCGTGTCGATCAAGGGTCCCGACAGCGACTATACCTTCCACATCGGCAAGCTGGAGCCCAGCGAGGAGAACGGTCTGACCGAGGCGGCGTATTACCTCTACGACGGCGGCGTCTACGACGACGAAAAGGCCTTCGGGTATTACGAGCAGGCCGAGCTGGCCAAGGCCTTCGACCGCACCACCCAGCTTTCCGCGCTGGCGCTGGTGGACGAGGCGCCGGAGGATTACGCCGAGTACGGTCTGGACCAGGCCCACGCCACGGTGGTCATGGTCTCGCCGTATGACGACGCCGACGCCGAGCGGTTCACGCTTCTCATCGGCAGCCACAACACCGTGGTCTCGGGCGAGGGGTATTACTGCCAGCTGGCGGGCTCTCCCGAGGTCTATCTGATCTCGACGCTCAACGCGGGCACGTTCCTCTCCGGTCCGGCGAAGTTCCTGTCGGTGGACATCCTGCCGCGGTTCGGCGAGTATTACGACGAGGTCAAGTCCATCCGCATCACCAACCGTGCCGGGGACGAGATCCTGGTCAAGCGGTTCGAGACCTACGGCGACCACGGCGAAGGCGTGGTGGTCTACACGTCGTTCTACATGGAAGAGCCCTATTCCTGCTACGTCAGCGATTCGGTCCTGGGCGAAGAGATGCTGGACCTGATCTCCAACACGCAGGTGATGCAGGTCGTGGCCATGGACCCCGACGAGGAACAGCTCAAGGCCTATGGCTTCGAGAACGGCGCGACGCTGGAGTTCTCGCTGGTCTCCGGCGACCACACCTATCGCATCGGGACGCCCGCGGGCGCCTCGTCCGGCGTCTATTACCTCATGCTGGACGACTATAAGAACGTCTATATGGCCTACGGCACAGCCACCTTCGTGGACATCACGGCGGTGAAGATGCGCAGCGGTCTGGCCTGGATCCACGGCATCACCAATGTGGAACAGCTGGACATCACGACGCCCACCGGCTCGTATACGCTGTTCCTGGACGACACCAGGGACAACGCCAGCGGCACAGGCACCTGGGTGGGACAGATCCGGGACAACAGCACGGGTGTGCAGACGATCCTGTCGGAGAGCAACGGCCGCGCGCTGTACGGCGACTGTATCGGAACGACCTACGACGATCTGATGGTGGACGAGGAGCACCCCATCGCGGAGGAGACGCCGTCCTACGTGCTGAAGGTGAAGTATAAGAACAGCGACTTCACCTCCACGGTGCGGTTCTACCGCGTGACCAGCCGGCAGTATGCCGTGCTGTTCGACGACGCGGACTTCTCGCAGGCGGGCTTTACCGTCAACGTGGGCAAGCTCAAGGAGATCTCAGAGGATCTGAGCGTCATCGCGGCCGGCGGCGTCATCAAGTGAGGCCCCGGCGAAACGGCAAAACAAAAGATCCGGACGCGCGAGGCGTCCGGATCTTTTTTGCTCGGGGGCGGGTGGGCCGTCCGCGCCGGCGGGTTCAGAGGAGCGTGCCGCCGCCCAGCACCAGATCCCCGTCGTACAGGACGGCGGCCTGCCCGGGCGTCACCGCCCGCTGAGGCTCGTCGAACCAAAGGCGGACGACGCCGTCCGCTCCGGGGACGGCGAGGGCCGGCTGCTCCGGCTGGCGGTAGCGGATCCTGGCCCGGCAGCGAAAGGGCGTTTTCGGCGCCTCGCCGGAGATCCAGTGAAAGTCGCCCGCCGCCGCTTCAGAGGAAAACAGCGCCTCCCGCGGGCCCAGCGTCACGGTGTTGTCCGCCGCCGAGATGCCGCAGACGTACAGCGGCGCGCCGGCCGAAAGGCCGAGGCCGCGCCGCTGGCCGACGGTATAGCGGGCGATCCCCTGATGGCGGCCGAGGATCCGGCCGTCGGGGTCGAGAAAGGCCCCCGGCTCTCCGGCACGGCCGGAGAGCCGTTCTACGGCCCCGGCCACGTCGCCGTCCGGGACGAAGCAGAGGTCCTGGCTATCCGGCTTGCGGGCGTTGACGAAGCCGTGCCGCTCGGCAATGGCGCGGACCTCGGCTTTCAGGAGTCCGCCCAGGGGGAACTCTGTGCGCGCCAGCTGGTCCTGGGACAGGAAATACAGAACGTAACTCTGGTCCTTGGACGGATCCAGGGCCTTTTTCAGAAGGTACCGGCCGTTTTTCCGCTCGATGCGGGCGTAGTGGCCGGTGGCCAGGCGGTCACAGCCGAGGACCTCGGCCCGCCGCAGCAGCGCGCCGAATTTCAAATAGCGGTTGCAGTCGATGCAGGGGTTGGGCGTGACGCCGGACCGGTAACAGCGGACGAACCGGTCCAGCACCTCGCCGGAAAACGCCTCGGTGAAGTTGAAGACGGCGTAGGGGATCCCCAGCCGCCGCGCGACGGCCCGGGCGTCCTCCGCGTCGTCCAGCGAGCAACAGGTCCGGCCCCGAGGCTCGTCCGGGTCCGCGCGGTCGAAGAGCTTCATCGTGCAGCCGACCACGTGCCGGCCACGCTCCAGCAGCAACAGTGCGGCGACGCTGCTGTCCACGCCGCCGCTCATGGCGGCCAGGACCTTCATACGCCGCAGCAGTGGCCGCAGTCCTCACAGGCGGGGAACAGACTGGGGTCATAGGCGATCCCGGACCGGTCGTAATAGTCCCGGATCGCGGCCTTGATGGCCTCTTCCGCCAGAACGGAGCAGTGCAGCTTGTGGGCCGGAAGGCCGTCCAGCGCCTCGGCCACCGCCTTGTTGGTCAGCGCCAGCGCTTCGCCGAGCGGCTTTCCCTTGATCAGCTCCGTGGCCATGGAGCTGGAGGCGATGGCGCTTCCGCAGCCGAAGGTCTCGAACCTCACGTCCCGGATCATGTCGTCCTCGATCTTCAGATAGATCTTCATGATGTCGCCGCAGACGGGGTTGCCCACCTCGCCGATGCCGTTGGCGTCCTCCAGAACGCCGACGTTCCGCGGGTTGCGGAAATGGTCCATCACTTTTTCGCTGTACAGAGCCATGTGGCTTCCTCCTCTCGTTATCGTGCCAGCACGTGCGGCCGGCGGCCGTTTTCCAGATCGTGCCACAGGGGGGACATGCCCCGCAGATAGGCCACGGTCTCGCTCACGGCGCGGATCAGATAGTCGATCTGGGCCTCGTCGGCGTCCTCGCCCAGCGACAGCCGCAGAGAGCCGTGGGCGACCTCGTGGGGTCGGCCGATGGCCAGCAGCACGTGGCTGGGATCCAGCGAGCCGGACGTGCAGGCGGATCCGGACGAGGCCGCGATCCCCTTGTCGTCCAGCAGCAGGAGCAGGGACTCGCCCTCGATCCCCTCGAAGCAGAAGTTCACGTTCCCCGGCAGGCGCGCGCTGCGGTCGCCGTTCAGCGCGGAATAGGGGATCCGGCGCAGACCGTCGATCAGCCGGTCCCGCAGGGCGGTCAGACGGGCCGCGGTGGGGGCCATGTCCCGGACCGCCTCTTCCAGCGCGGCGGCCATCCCGACGGCGGCCGCGACGTTTTCCGTCCCCGCCCGGCGCCCGCGCTCCTGCGCGCCGCCCTCGATCAGCCGCTCCGGCGTCACGCCGCGCCGGGCGAACAGTACGCCGCAGCCCTTGGGGCCGTGGAACTTGTGGGCGGACAGCGAGAGCAGGTCGAAGTGCTGAGCGGCCGCGTCCAGCGGCAGGTGGCCGGCGGCCTGGACCGCGTCCGTGTGGAACAGGACGCCCTTTTCCCGGCAGACCGCGCCGATCTCCACGATGGGCTGGACCGTGCCGATCTCGTTGTTGGCGGCCATGACCGTCACCAGACAGGTGTCTTCCCGGATGGCCGCCGCGGCCTGCTCCGGCGTCACGAGGCCGTTCGGGGCGACGTCCAGCAGGGTCACGGCGAAGCCCTGCCTTTCCAGCTTTTTCAGCGTGTGCAGCACGGCGTGGTGCTCAAAGGCGGTGGAGACGACGTGCCGTTTTCCCTTTTTGGCGCCGAGGGCGGCGGCCGTCAGGATGGCCTGGTTGTCGGACTCGCTCCCGCCGGAAGTGAAGGTGATCTCCCGGGGCGAGGCGTTCAGACACCGGGCGATCCGGTCGCGGGCGTCCTCCAGCGCCTCTTTCGCCTTTTGCCCGCAGGAGTGAAGGCTGGAGGGGTTCCCGTACACGCCGTCCAGAAAGGGCAGCATCGCTTCGATGGCGGTCCGGCTCATTTTGGTCGTGGCCGCGTTGTCTGCGTAGAGATACATAGGAGAGCTCCGTTTCTGCTTTTTATACCGAGTGTTTTGGTAGGTAAATATAGTATAGCACATCCGTGCCGCGCCGTCAAGAGGGGGCGCGGATCTTTTTCCGGCTCCGGGCGCCGGCGGGAAAAGGCGGCCGCGCCGCTGCGGCGGGGGAAACCTGCGGGGGAGAGATTGACAAAACCGGTGGCCGTGTGATAAGATACGGACGGGAAGGCGCCGTTTCCGTCCGGGCGGAGAGAGCCCGGCGTCTGCGGAAAGGCGGCGTTTTCCGATTTCTCCGGATTCGAGGTCTGAGCCATGAAGAAAAACCGATCCGCCCGCGTCCGGCTTCTCGTCTGCGCCGCCGTTCTGGCGGTGCTGATCCCGGTGGGGCATTTCACCGGGCTGTTCAGCCTGGAGGAGTTCCGGGCCGTTCATTTCAATGCCGCCGTGTTCTGGAAGCTGATCCTCATGGTCCTCGGCGTGCTCACGGCGGAGACGCTGCTGGTGGTGTTGCTGGGGATCCCGTCGCCCGGGAGCCACCGCGCCCAGTCGGTGCTGTCCGTCCTGTCCAGTCTGATGAAGTACGTCGCCGTCATCGTGATCCTCTGCTGGGGCCTTTCCATCCTCGGGGTGAACGTGTCCACCATCGTGGCCAGCGTGGGGATCGTCGCGCTGGTCGTCGGATTCAGCGCGGAGAGCCTGATCGCGGACGTGGTGACCGGGGCGTTTATGATTCTTGAGAACCAGTACAACGTGGGCGACATCGTCGAGGTGGACAACTTCCGCGGCACGGTCACCAGCATTGGCATCCGGACCACCTGTATCACCGACCCGGGCGACAACGTCAAGATCGTCAACAACTCCGACATGAAGAACATCCTCAACCGCTCGGACAAGCTGTCGCGCAGCGTCAGCGACATCGCCGTTCCCTACGCCACGGATCTGGAAAAGCTGGAAGAGGCGCTGCCCGCGCTGCTGCGGGAGATCGGCGAGCGGAACGCGGCGGTCATGCGGGACGCGCCGCAGTACCTCGGGGTCCAGGAGCTGGCGGACAGCGCGGTGATCCTGCGCTTCGTGGTCAACGTGGAGGAAAAGGACCTGTACACCGGCGCGAGGCTGCTGAACCGCGACCTGTTGCTGGGGTTCCGGCAGCTGGGGATCGAATGCCCGTTCCCGCAGATGGACGTCCACCGCTGCTGAACCGGTGCGGAGAGAGAGGAAAGGGGGCGGCGGCATGAACGCGGCCTGGGAAGGAGAATGCCGGACCGGCGAGCTGCCCTGCGCCGACCCGGGGAACGCATCCCGGCAGAGGCTGGCCGCAGAGCGGGAAAAGGAGTATCCCCGACCGGTGCCGGAATTCGGCGGCGGCGGGACCGTTTCGGCTCGCGAGAGGACTGGAACGGCGGAGCGGGTGAAGCGTCTGATGCCGCTGGCGGCGGCGCTTTTGGGGGCATTCGCCCTTTTTGCCGCAGAACTCGGTCTGCAGGCGGCGCCGCCGGCGGAGACGGCCGCGCCCGCTTCGGCGGCGCAGGCCGCCTCCGAGGCGGACGTTCCGGGGGAGACGCTGCCGCCGGAGGAGAGCGCGTTTCCCGAAACAGAAGAGACCGGGTTAAAGCGCTGAACGGGCGCGGAGGGGGCCGGGATCCGGTGCGAAAAAAGAGGGTCCGGACGATCTGCGGGATCGTCCGGACTTTTTTGTCCGCCGCGGCGGAGCGGAGATTCGTTAGTTATGAAAAACTTATGCAGAAGAGACAAAAAAGGTTGCGGAACAGATCGGGGTGTGATACAATGGGGCTATCGGGAGGCCGCCTGCTCCGGCGGCCTCGGGAGAGGATGTGTGGAGATGAGATCGTTTCGGTTCAGGTTTCTCGCGCTGATCCTGGCGGCCGCCGCGACGGCGGCCGTGGGGTCCGGCTGTGCGCTGTTCCCGGAGGAGGAAGAGGTCCTTCCGCCCCCGCTGATGGACTTCGACGAGGCCGACTATGTGACCTATAACCCGGAGCGGCGGACGCTGGAGAACGTGGTCGCCGGCAACGCCTCGGTAGAGGCGCAGGTCAGCGTCAACGTGGCGTTCCGCTCGTCCGCGGGGACGTTCATGCGCTCGTATTTCGAGCTGGGAGACGAGGTCAAGGCCGGGGACGTGCTGTGTGAGACGGACAACAGCGCACTGGAGGAAGAGCTGTACGTGGCGGAGCTTCAGGCCGAGATCGACGAGCTGAAGTTCGCCGCGGCGGAAGAGAACTATGAGGCGGGCCGGCTGGACGAGATCGGCTGGAAGCAGGCGCAGTTGGCCATCTACCTGTCCCGCCGGAACATCGGGGCCCTGCGCGCCAAGTTCGAAGAGACCCAGATCGTGGCGCCCATCGACGGGCGCGTGACCTATGTGAACAACGTCGGGCAGGGCGCGTCGGTCACGCCGGGCGTGACCATGTTCGTGATCTCGGACATGAGCAATCTGGTCATCCGCTATACGGGCAAGGGGTACGGCGACATCCCGGTCAACGCGGAGGTGGACATGACCTACGTCAGCGGCGAAACGGCGATCCCCTTCACAGCGACGGCGATCTCGACGCCGGAGACGGTCCCCGCCGACAGCCCGGACCGGTACGCCGTGATCCTGAAGCCCAACGGGCTTCCCGCCGAGGCGGCCATCGGCAGCAAGCTGGATCTGCACTACGTCATCGAGCGCAGCGAGAACGCGCTCTGCGTCCGGACGGCCTCGATCAAAAACGTGGGCGAGCGGCGGTACGTCTACGTCCTGCGGGACGGGTACCGCCAGGAGGCGGACATCGTCATCGGTCTGGCCAGCGACTATTACACCGAGGTCCTGAACGGCGTCACCGAGAACGACCGGGTCATCCAGTAGCGGCGGCGGAACGGAGAAGAGACCATGTTTTTGACCGTATGGAAACGGCTGACGGGCAACCGGTGGAAGGTGCTCTCGATGCTGTTCGGCCTGACGCTGGCGCTGGCCATGGCCTTCAGCGTGCCCGTCTATTCTCAGGCGATCCTTCAGCGGCTGATGGTCAAGACCTTTGAGGACAGCCTGAAGGAGAACGAGCGCCACCCCGCCTATCTGTCGGAAAAATACGAGCTCGCCTCGCTGGAGAAGGACGCCTTCGGCGCCCGGCGCACCGTGAAGGAGAGCTTCGAGCGGACGCTGAACGAGCGGATGGGCCTGCCCGTGCAGACCTCCGGCGAGTACATCCGCTATTCCATGCTCTACCACGACGCCAACAACACGGCGGGCCGGAAGAGCATCCTGTTCTATTACGTTTCGGACCTGCCCGAGCACGTCAGCCTGACCACGGGCCGCATGTACGATCCGGACCGGGCCGACGGCGTGGTCGAGGCCGTGGTCCGGCGGACCTTTCTGGTCAACTCGGAGCTGACGCTGGGACAGGTCTACGACATCAAGAGCGCGGCCAACGGGAACACGCTGTTCCGGATGGAGATCGTCGGCATCTTCGAGGCGGCGGACGACAGCGACATCTTCTGGTTCACGCGGCTGGACCGCTTCGGCGGCAACATCTTCATCGACAGCTCCTGTTTCGACCGGGTCATGGCCGAGACCCCGTCGGCCACGCGCCACGTGACCCAGATCGTCCGCTTCGCGGCGGTGGACTATACCGCCATCCGCATGAAGGACGTGCCGCGCCTGATCGGCGCGGTCAACGAGGGCATGGACGAGATCGTCGCGCTGACGGGCAAAAAGGGCATGTACTTCAGCGCCATGCCGGTGCTGGAGCAGGTCAGCGCGCTGGCGCCGCGGGTGTACGTGACGCTGTACTCCCTGCTGGTGCCGCTGTTGGTGCTGGTGGCGTTTTACGTGGTGATGATCGCCCGGCTGAAGCTGAAGAGCGAGCTGAACGAGATCTCCGTCATGCAGAGCCGCGGCGCCGGCCGGGGGCACATCCTGCTGCTGTACCTGATCGAAAGCGTGATCCTGGTGGGGATCGCCGCCGTGCTGGGGCCGCTGCTGGGCGTGGTGCTCTGCCGGATGATCGGCGCGTCCGACGGCTTTTTGAGCTTCGTCAACCGGCGGGCGCTGCCGCTGGAGATCGGGCCCGAGGCGTTCTGGTCCGTGGGCGCGGCGGCGCTGCTGTTCGTGCTGATCACCATGATCCCGGCGTTTTTCAGCGCGGGGGTCAACATCGTCCAGCGCAAGCGCGCCGGGACCGAGCGGCGGCTGCCGTTCTATCACCGGTTCGGGCTGGACTTCCTGTTCCTGGCCGCGGGGCTGTACGGCTGGTATTCCATGCGCGTGAGGATGCTGATGCTGGAGGGAGCGGGGGCCTTTACCCTTGAGAACACCGACGTGATGATGTACGTCTCCGGCACGCTGTTCGCCCTCGGCGCGGGGATGCTCTTTTTGCGGCTGTATCCGTATCTGCTGCGGCTGGTCTTCGCGCTGGGGCGTCGGATCTGGCCGGCCTGGGCGTATTTCACCATGAACCGCCTGAGCCGCAACCGCGAGTGCGCGGGGATCATGCTGTTCATGATCCTGACGCTGTCCATCGGCATCACCAGCGCGGACACGGCCCGGTCCATCAACCGCTATGAAGAGGCGAACATCAAGAGCGAGGTGGGCGCCGATCTGGTCTATACGCCCGTCTGGCAAAAGTACGACGAGACCGGCAAGCCCGCCCGGGGCCACGTCGTCGACGGGAACAAGGTGGAGATCTACGACGAGGGCGTGCTGGTCCAGTCCTTCCGTGTCTCGTTCTTCGAGCTGCTGACCGACTCGTTCCGGGAGATCGAGGGCATCGAGAGCATCGCCCGGGTGTACCGCGAGGAAGACACCACGGTGAAACGGTCCGGCGGGCAGACCCAGGGCGTGGACGTGATGCTGACCGATCCGGCCGAGTTCGCCCGTACGGCCAGCTGGATCGCTACGGAGAGCCCCTATCACATCAACGAATACGCCAACGCCATGAACCGGACGCAGAACGGCGCGGTGATCAGCTCTGCCCTGCGGGACAGTCTGAAGCTGGAGTTGGGGGACAAGATCCTAGTGCTGGTGGGCGCGGGGAACATCGAGTGCACCGTGGTGGGCGTGGTGGACACCTGGCCGGGGCTGGACGCCTATACGCCGGCCGTCGGCTCTGACGAGCTGACGCACAACAAGTTCGTGGTGGCGAAGCTTTCCACCTACGTCCGGACCAACGAGGTCCGCCCCTATGACTTTTTCATCAAAAAGACGCCGGGCTATACGGACCGCCAGGTCTACGACGCGCTGGCGGAGAGCGAGTTCGGCGTGGTCGCCATGACCAGCGCCGGCGAAAAGCTAGCGGCGGCCAAGAACACGCCGCTGCTCCAGGGGACCAACGGTCTGCTGACCGTCTCGTTCCTGGCGGCCACTGCCCTGTGCGCGGCGGGCTTTCTGGTGTTCTGGGTGATTTCCATCCGGGAGCGGACGCTCCAGTTCGGCATCTCCCGGGCGCTGGGGCTGACCCGCGGCGGCGTGATGCTGATGCTGGGACTGGAACAGCTGCTGGTGTCCGGGGTGGCCATCGCCAGCGGCGTTCTGATCGGAAAACTGCAGAGCGCCATGTTCGTGCCGTTCCTGTCCATGAACTACACCGAGGCCGGAAGCCCGGTGGCGTTCCGGGTCGTGACCCGGGCCGGCGACATGGGCATGGTGCTGGCCGTGCTGGGCGCGGTGCTGGCCGTCTGCCTGGCCGCGATCCTGACCATCGTGCTGCGGCTGAAGGTGGACAGGGCCCTGAAGCTGGGGGAGGATTGACGCATGGCAGAAATGATCCTGAGAACGGAAAACATCGTGCGCCGCTTCCGCAGCGGCGACGGAGAGTTTACCTGCCTGAAGGGCGTCAGCATCGCCGTGCCGGAGCACGGGCTGACGGTCCTGCGCGGCCGAAGCGGCTCGGGCAAGACCACGCTGCTGAACATCATCAGCGGCCTGGACGCCCCCACCGAGGGGCGCGTGTTCTTCCGGGACGAAGAGGTCACCGCCTTCCGGGCGGGAAAGCGGGACCTCTGGCGCCGGGAAAAGATCGGGTTCGTGTTCCAGTCCGTGGCGCTGGTGCCGGATATGTCGGCGCGGGAAAACGTGGAATACGGCCTGCGGATTGCCGGGGTCCGGGGCCGGGAGAGCCGGCGGCGGACGCGGGAATGTCTCGCGCTGGTCGGCATGGACAAGCGCGCGGGGCACATGCCGTCCCAGCTGTCCGGCGGCGAACAGCAGCGCGTGGCCGTGGCGCGGGCCATCGCCCACGGGCCGGAGCTTTTGCTGGCCGACGAACCCACGGCGGAGCTGGACACCGCCATGGGCATCCAGGTGGTGGACGTGTTCCGCCGCCTCATCGAGGAGCAGGGGATGACGGTCCTGATGACGACCCACGATCCGCATATGCTGGAGCTGGCGGACACGGTCTATACGCTTTCGGATGGGGGGATCGTCGATGGCGATGATTGAGTGCGAAAACCTTGTCAAGATCTACAAGGCGGAGGACATCGAGGTCATGGCCCTCCAGGGGCTGGATCTGGTCGTCGAAGAGGGCGAGTTCATGGCCATGATCGGAAAGTCCGGCTCGGGCAAGTCCACGCTGCTGAACCTGTTGGGCGGGCTGGACAGCCCGACGGCGGGAAAGCTGTGGGTGAACGGCATCGACATGACGAAGATCACCCGGGCGGGCCTTGTGAAGTACAAGCGGGACACGGTGGGCTTCGTCTGGCAGAACAACGCCCGGAACATGATCCCCTATCTGACGGCCCAGGAAAACGTGATGCTGCCCATGGCCTTTTCCGGCACGCACCGGCGCCGGGCCAAGGCGGCCGAGCTGCTGGACCAGGTGGGCCTTGCCGGAAAGCGGAACAACCGGCTGGCCGAGCTGTCCGGCGGCGAGCAGCAGCGCGTGGCCATCGCCATCGCGCTGGCCAACTCGCCGAAGATCCTGCTGGCCGACGAGCCCACCGGCGCGGTGGACACGCGCACGTCGGACCTGATCTTCGATTTGTTCCGCGAACTGAACGAGACGCGGAAGCTGACCATCGTCACCGTCACCCACGACCGGCGGCTGTCCGGCAAGGTGGACCGGGTGGTGAACATCCGGGACGGCAAGACCAGCTCGGAGTTCATCCGCAACATCAGCTATGCCTCCGAGCTGGCGGCCCTGCGGTCCTCGTCGTCCGCCGAGCGCAGCGAACAGACCCACACCGAGCTGCTAGTGCTGGACCGGGCCGGACGGCTGCAGCTTCCGGCGGAGTATCTCACCCGCCTGCAGTTGAAGACGCCGGGCCGCGTCCGCGCGGACATGGAGGAGGACCGCGTGGTCCTGACGCGGGAAAGCGAAAAGAACGCCTGAGCCGGTTCCCGCCCGCAGGACTCCCTGGATTTGGGCGGTGACGGAGCTGCTGCCGAGGAGAGGAGCGTTTGCCGCATTTGTGCTGACCGAATCGGGACAAACCCGTAAACAAACCGCGAGGGACACCTGCTCTATCGCAAGTGTCCCTCGCGCGGTTTTTTTCTTTGTATAAGACTTTCCAAAAGGTACGAAACCTATCTAAAACCACCTAAAAGGTACACGCCTGTTGCCTCTGAAAACCGGATATTGTCGAATTTGAACCAACCGCTTCCGCTATTAAAGAGCAAAATCAAATTTCCGTCTTTAATCGCCGATCACCTTCTTCTGCCACGACTTTTTGCCGCACTTCGGGCATTTCATATAACGCGTCCTGCCCATGTGCATGGCCAAGTTTACGGATTTGTAGGACGGAACGTATCTGTGTCCGCATTCGCGGCATTCGTAAAAACCCGCGACCTGCTCTATGCGAAGCGCAAATGCCATACATATAATAAACTGCACGAATCCCACGCCGACCGGCAGGATGAACGCCCAGATGGGCTTTTCAAGAGTCATGAAAATAATGCCCACG
>JAEERN010000237.1 GCA_016285815.1 Clostridiales bacterium | reverse complement strand
TGCCCACAAATCCGTACGCATTATTCTTCCTCGCAGTCCCCTTGACAACCGGTTTCCCCTGGGTTATAATAACCGGAAAAGTGAGTTTTTATCCCACCATTTCACGTTTTACGAGAGGTTCTTATGAAAAAGCATCCGGCGGGGCGACGCCGAGGCCAGCACCAGCCGGGCCTTCATTTCACCCCGGTGGAGCCGAAGCCCCCGTCCCCGCGGCCGGTCTGCGCCAGCTGCCGGGCCGGAAGGAACGCCGCGCGCTCCACCGGAAGGATCACCAGCTGGGCGACGCGGTCGCCCGGCTCTACGACGAAATCCTCGTCGCTGTTGTTCAAAAGGCCCACCAGGATCTCCCCGGTGTAGTCGCTGTCGACCACGCCCACGCCGTTGGACAGGCAGATCCCCTTTTTCACGGCCAGCCCGCTCCGGGCGAAGAGGAAGGCCCCCAGCTCCGGCGAGCCCAGCGAGATCGCGATCCCCGTCGGGATCACCGCGCGGCCCCGGGCCGGCACGGTGACGGGCCCGTCGGCCGCGCTTCTCAGGTCCGCGCCGGCCGAGCCGTCCGTGGCGTAGGCGGGAAGCTGCGCCCCGGGCCGGACGAGCCGGACCAAAACGCGCCTATCCACGGCGTGCCCGTTCCAGCTCGGCCTTGGCGCGGTCCAGCTCGCGCCGCAGCTCGCCCAGCTCGCTGCGCATGCGGGTGGTCTCGGCCACGTACTCCTTCATCTGGTTGACCAGATTGTCCACCGATTCCCGGGTCTTGAAAAACTCGTCCGTCACGGTGATCCCGGCCAGAACGGCCACGGAAAGCCCCGGCAGATGCGCGCTGCGGTTGATCTCGCTGAACTGCGAGTCGAAGTATTCGGCGCAGCTTTTGATGTATTCCGGCGGGTCGTCGGTCAGAACGTTGTAATTCGTGCCGCCCACCGTGATGGTCACCCGGTTTGCCATACAGACCTCTCCTTTCCGGTCTCCCCTCCGCCCCGGGACCGGGGCGGAGCGCGGCGCGGTGTGCGCCGCTGTCCAGAACACAGTTCGGGAACCGGCTCCCGTCAGTTCCCGAACCATTTTTCGCGCTGTTTGTTATTTGGCGTAGTCCACCGCTCTGGTCTCGCGGATCAGACAGACCTTGATCTGCCCCGGATACTCCAGATCGCTTTCGATCTTCTTTGACAGGTCGCGGGCCAGGATGACCATGCCGTCGTCGTCGATCATGTCCGGCTTGACCATGATGCGGACCTCGCGGCCCGCCTGGATGGCAAAGGACTTCTCCACGCCCGGGAAGGAGTTGGAGATCTCCTCCAGCCGTTCGAGACGGTGGATATAGGCCTCCAGGTTCTCCCGGCGGGCGCCGGGGCGCGCCGCGGAGATGTCGTCGGCCGCGTCCACGATGAAGGCCGTGACGGTGCGCGGCTCCACGTCGCCGTGGTGCGCCTCGATGGCGTGGATGACCTCGGGGCTCTCCTTGAACCGCTTGGCGATGTCCACGCCGATGGAGACGTGGGACCCCTCGACCTCGTGGTCCATGGCCTTGCCGATGTCGTGCAGCAGGCCGGCGCGCTTGGCCAGCGTGACGTCCGCGCCCAGCTCGGCGGCGATGTGGCCGGCCAGATGGGCGACCTCCAGCGAATGCCGCAGCACGTTCTGCCCGTAGCTGGTGCGGAAGTGCAGACGGCCCAGGATCTTGACCAGCTCGCCCGGGACCCCGTGGAGCCCCAGCTCGAACACGGCGCGCTCGCCCTCGGCCTTGATGGTGGCCTCCACGTCCCGGCGGGCCTTTTCGACCATCTCTTCGATGCGGGCGGGGTGGATGCGGCCGTCGGAGATGAGCCGCTCCAGCGCCTGGCGCGCGATCTCGCGGCGAACCGGGTCGAAGCACGACAGCGTGATGGCCTCGGGGGTGTCGTCGATGATCAGGTCGACGCCCGTGGCCGTCTCGATGGCGCGGATGTTGCGCCCCTCGCGGCCGATGATGCGGCCCTTCATCTCGTCGTTGGGCAGCGGGACCACCGAGACGGTGGCCTCGGAGACGTACTCCGCCGAGCACTTCTGGATGGCCAGAGACAGGATCTCCTTGGCCTTGCGGTCCGCGTCCTCCTTCAGGTCGGACTCGATCTCGCGCAGCTTGACGGCAACGTCGTGCCGCGCGTCGCTCTCCACGGCCTGGATGATGTGGGCCTTGGCCTCTTCGACGGTGAAGCCCGACATCCGCTCCAGCACCTTGAGCTGCTCCTGCTTCAGCTTCTGGGCCTCGGCCACAGATGCCTCGGCCTCTTTGATCTTGCGGTTCAGCTGTTCCTCTTTGGCGTCGACGTTGTCCAGCTTGCGGTCCAGGGCCTCGTCCTTCTGCTGGATCCGGCGCTCGGTGCGCTGGATCTCGGCGCGGCGGTCACGGATCTCGCGCTCCGCCTCGTTCTTGTTCTTGATGATCTCTTCCTTCGCTTCCACCAGCGCCTCGCGCTTCTTCGCCTCGGCGCTCTTGATCGCCTCGTTCAGGATGCGGCGCGCCTCTTCCTCGGCGCTGCCGATCTCTTTCTCCGCGACCCGCTTGCGATACGTCAGCCCCACAAAGAAGAACACTGCAGACAGCACGACGCACGCCGCGATCAAAACATAATGCAGCCAGTCCATGAAAACAACAAAAAGCTCCCTCTCATCAGTGTTATGACGGTACGGAGAAGAGCTTTTTCGGCTTTTTCATTTATTATATTCGTCCGCTCGCGGACCTCTGCTTTCGGTCAAGAATCTATGGTAACCCGCAGGGAAATAAAAGAAAAGAAAACCGATACGGCCTCTCCGGATACAGAAAACAGCCTGCCGGGCCGCGAAAAAACCTTCGCGTTTCTATTCCCGACACTCTGCCTATCTATCATACAGACCTATTTTACACCGACTCTACAAGATTGTCAAGGAAAAACGCGCCGCTTTTTGTATGTTTTTTTGCCCGCCGCAAAAAAATCCGGGCCTCGCCCGTCCCCGGCGGGACGGCGCGGCCCGGTCTGCGGTCCGGTCCGGGCCGCATTTTTTGCCCGCTTCAACGGAATTCCAGGTTCTTGAACGCGCCCTTGTAGACGATCTCAGCCGCCGCGGCCTTGTCGTTCATAAAGGCGTTGAAGTTCGCCGTGCACTTGGCGTCGTAATAGTTCTTCCACTGGTCGTCCGTCACGGCGATGCGGTGCAGGATGTAGTAACAGTCGTGTTCCTTGTCCTCGACCACCGACGAGAAGGCGTTCATCCGCAGGGCCATGCCGGCGTTCCCGAAGGTCTCGCTCACCAGCCCGTCGCAGTAGGTGACCGTCTGATACCCCTCTTCGCTGTAGGCCTTGCGAAGCTCGTAAAAGTCGCCGCCGGCCTTCAGCTTGGCCAGACACTCCTTGGCCAGCGCGTACTTCGCGGCGATCTCCTTTTCGGACAGCAGCAGGCCGACGTTGGGCTCGCGCTTGCTCCAGTAGATGTAGTCCACCGTGACGTACTCGTCGCGATAGGTCTGGTGGAGGGTCTCCTTCTCCTCGTCCGTCATGGCGTACTTGCCGTAATCGCCGAACTCGGCCTGGATCTTGGTCTGATAGATCATGTCGCAGTAATAGCGGTACAGGGCGTTCTCCGTCACACGGGTCTTCCGCAGGAACTCGCTGTACGCCGCGGCGCCGCCCAGCTGCTTCTCCCAGTCGCTGACGCTCTTTTTGGCGGAGTCCTTCTCCGCAGAGGTCAGGCGGATGCCCTCGGCCTCGGCCGCGACGCGGTACATCATGGCGGTGACCGCCGAAGAGGCGGCGGTCTGCTTGAGATAATCCGCGAAGGTGACGCCCTTGACGTACTCGGCGTTCAGTGTCGCCTCGTCCAGCTCGTAAAGGTCCGCCATCTTCATCTGGCCGTTCTCGATCATGCTCTGATAGGCCGCGTATTTCGTATTGAAGATGTAAAGCATCAGATCCGATTTCTTCACGGCGGCCCCGTTCACCGTGATCACCGTGACCGAATCTCCGCCGCAGGCGGAAAACACCGGCAGCAGCATCACAATGCACAGCAGCAGCAGCGCGGTCCGCCACACTCTCTTTTTCATCCGTCTCAAACCCTTCCGTTTGGTCTTCCCCTCCGGGAACGACTCTATCATACCACGATTTTTTGCCGTTGTAAACCGAGCGCCCGCCCGGCCCCACCGTTTTTTTGGAAACTTTTTGTTAATCCGCCGCGGGCGGGTCCGCCGCCTCCGGCGGGATCGCCCGCTCCATGGCGTCCACCGCCGCCTCGACCAGCGCCGCCCGGTCCTCTTTCGCGCGGGGCCGCAGGGACAGATACGGCCGGTCCC
>JAEERN010000236.1 GCA_016285815.1 Clostridiales bacterium | reverse complement strand
GGCGGACGTCTATGTGGTGAATTCCTGCACGGTTACCGCCGTCGCCGACCAGAAGACGCGGCAGATCCTGCACCGCGTGCGCCGGGAGAACCCGGACGCGCTGGTGGCGCTGTGCGGCTGTATGGCCCAGAACGCGGGGGAGGACGCCGCGGCGGCGCTGGGCGTGGACGTGCTGGGCGGCAACCGGGACCACGCCGCCTTTGTGGACGCGGTCTGCCGCGCGGCGGCGGGCGAGGGCTGTCCGGCGGACACGGGACGGGAGGCGGAGGGCTTCGTGCGTCTGCCGGCCGGGGGGCTGGCAGAGCGGACCCGGGCCCTTTTGAAGATCGAGGACGGCTGTGATTCGTTCTGTGCCTACTGTGCCATCCCCTATGCCCGCGGGCGCGTCCGGTCCCTGCCGCCGGAAGAGCTGGCGGCCGAGGCGCGGCGTCTGGCCGCCGCGGGCTTCGGCGAGATCGTGGTCACCGGCATCGAGATCTCGGCTTACGGCCGGGATCTGGGGCTGGACGGCGGCCTGACCGCCGCCGCCGGGCTGCTGTGCGACGCGGCCGCTCCGGCCCGGGTGAGTCTGGGCTCTCTGCGGCCCACGGCGGTGACCGAGGCGTTCTGCCGGACGCTTTCCCGGAAAGAAAACTTCTGCCGCCACTTCCACCTTTCCCTTCAGAGCGGCTCGGACGGCGTGCTGGGCCGGATGCGCCGAGATTACGGCGCGGACGGGATCCGGCGCGGCGTGGCCCTGCTGAGGGAGTGGTTCGACGATCCGAACATCACGGGAGACGTGATCTGCGGCTTTTGCGGCGAGACGGAGGCGGAGTTCGAAGAGACCCTGGCGCTGGCGGAGGAGCTGGAGCTGGGCGGGCTGCACGTGTTCCCCTATTCAGAGCGGGCGGGGACGTACGCCGCGCGGCGGCTGGCCGACGACGTGAAAAAAGCGGAAAAAGAGCGCCGCTGCGCGGCGCTGAGCGCCGTCAGCCGCAGGAATCACGCCGTGTATCTGGCGCGGCAGGTGGGAAAGAGCTTTACTGTGGTCTTCGAGCACCGAAAGCCGTCGGGCGTCATCGGCGGCTATACGGAGAACTATCTGTTCGCCGTCACCGAAGCGCCGGACGTCTCGGCCGGCGACGTGCGGCGGGTGACCGCCGTTGCCTCCGACGGCGAAGAGCTGACGTGCCGCCCGGCCGAATAAGGGGCCGCGGACAGGCGTATACTGAACAAGCGAAAGGAAGCGGAGGGGAAAAGGATGAAAAAATGCCCGTATCTGTTTGCCGTCTGCATGGGCCTGATCGCCGTGACGCTGGCCAGCCTGTCCCTGCTGCTGGTCGAGCACTGGAAGAGCGGCCGGACGGCGGAGCTGCGCGAAACGACCGCCGCCTCTCTGACGACGGGGACCGCCCGGACGACGGCCTCGAGCCGCGCGGCGACCGCCGGCCGGACCACCGCCTTGGCGGAAGAGCCCACCGAGGCAACCTCGCCGCCCCTGCCGCCGGCCACGCCGGGCGAGGCGGGGCTGGAGGTGCGCATCACGTCCCGCAAGGCCACCGAGCTGGCCCGGGCGGCCATGGACGACTCGTCGCCCATCCGGGATGTGACGCTGACGTTCTCTCCCGGCGTGATCCGGGCCGAGGGCGTCGCCCAGCGCGATCTGATTTTCAACGATGCGCTGATCCGGCGCTATCCGTGGCTCATCGCCGTGCGTGCCCTGCTGCCGTCCCGGGCCAATGTGGCCGTCAGCTTCGGCACCGCGGTGGAGGAGAGCCACATCGTGCTCCAGCCCCGGTCCTTTGCGCTGGGCGGGCAGGAGCTGCCCATCGACATCCTGCCCGAAAGCGTTCAGGAGTCCATCGGCCAGGTGCTGACGCAGTACCTCGTGCCGCAGGGGCTCGAGGTGACCGGCGTGACCGTGGGCGAGGGCGTTCTGACCGTCACGGCGGATTGACGCGCGGACCGAAAGGACCGGGGCCGTTCCCGGCCCCGGCGGGTGCAGAAGAGAACGGTCCGCAGAGACGGATCGAAGAAGAAAAGGAGCTGACGTTTTATGCCTTTGATCGACATGCCGCTGGAAGAGCTGAGACAGTACCGCGGGCGCAACGAGTGTCCGGCGGATCTGGACGAGTTCTGGGACCGCTCG
>JAEERN010000235.1 GCA_016285815.1 Clostridiales bacterium | reverse complement strand
GGGCTCTTCGCCGCGGACGGGGCCCTGACCGTGGTCCGGAGCCTCGGCGCCAGCCGGGCCGTTCTGACCCTCGACCCGGACGACGCGGTCTGGCGGCTGGACGCCGACGGGACGACCGTGGTCCCGCCCCGCTTCTGACCGGGGCATCCCTTTCCCGCGCATCCCGCCGGACTCCGGCGGAGACCATAACAAATCACGAAAAGGACGGAAAAGCACATGAAGATCTTGTTCCAAGGCGACAGCATCACCGACGCGGGCCGCGACCGGTCCAATCCCCACGAGCTGGGACAGGGCTATCCGAAATACGCCGCGGAGAACATCCGCGAGGCGTTCCCGGATCTGGACCTGGAATTCGTGAACCTCGGCGTCAGCGGCGACCAGACCAGGGAGCTGGTGGCCCGGCTGGAGAAGGACTTCATCGAGGTGGACCCGGACGTGGTCTCGATCCTCATCGGCATCAACGACGTGTGGCACCGCGCCGAGACGAAGGAATGGCTCTCCAACGAACAGTTCGAGGCCAACTACCGCACCGTGCTCGAGGCCCTCAAGACCCGCACTCACGCCAAGATCCTGATGATCGAGCCCTTCCTGATCCCCGTGCCGGACAAGGAGTTCTTCCGCGAGGATCTGGACCCGAAGATCCAGATCGTCCGCAAGCTCGCCCGGGAATACGCCGACTCGTACCTGCCCATGGACGGCCTGTTCGCCGCCGGGTACATCGGTACGGAGCCCACGGTCTACGCCGCCGACGGCGTCCATCCCACCGAAGAGGGCTCGCGCTTCATCGGCGACTATTACCTGGAAGCGATCTGCGACCTGCTGGACGAGGACGCGGAGTAACGCCCCCCTCTCCGGACCGTCTCCGCGCTTTTCGCGGGCCTCCGCCGCACCGGCGGGGGCCCGCGTCTTGCTTGACAGGGACCGCTCCGCCGCGGTATAATGGTACCATCCAGCAAGACCGGAAAGGGATGACAGCATGGCTCCTCTGGCTCCTCTGGCTCCTCTGCCTCCTCTCTGTTTTCACAACGGAAAATTCCGGATCATGGTCGTCGGCGACCTGCACATGCCCTTCGCCCCGCGGAGCGAGGAAGACCGCCGGAAGACGGCGGACACCATGAAGCTCCTCTTCCGGGCGGCGGACGTCCTGCGGCCGGACCTGGCGGTCTTTGCCGGGGACCAGGGCAAGGACGACGACGAGGCGAATATGCGCGCCATCATCCGCCGCATCACGGCCCCCTTCGCCGCCCACGGGATCCCCTATGCGCTGGTCTTCGGCAACCACGACCCCGAGTGTGCCATCCCGCTGGAGCGCCAGCTGGAGCTGTACGCCGAAGAGTACGACAAGTGCTATACCTTCGACGAGGTCCCCTCGGTCACCGGCTGCGGCAACTGTCACGTGCTGATCCGGGATTCCCGCGGGGAGAACGACGTCTGGAACCTGTGGTTCGCCGACAGCCTCAGCAGCCATCCCGACCCCAAGGTCTCGTACTACGAGTGGCTGCACGAGGACCAGATCCGCTGGTACAAAGAGACGGCCCGGCGGGTCAAAGACAAGCACGGCGGCCGGACCATCCCGGCGCTCTGGTTCATGCACATCCCCGTGCGGGAGGAGTACGGGCTCCTGCGCCGGGCGCGCCTGATCGACCTTCCCTTCTCGGTCAGGGGCTTCGCCGCCCGCGAGGGGCGGCGGTACGTCAAAAAGACGGCGATGCCCGGCTATCTGGGCGAGGACCCCGCCTGTGCCGCGCGCAACAGCGGCATCTTCGACGCGTGGAAAGAGGTCGGCGACGTCCGCGCCGCCATCTTCGGCCACGATCACATGAACGAGTTCGCCGGCTATTACCGGGGGATCCTGCTGGCCCAGTGCAAGACGGCCAGCTTCCACAACTACACCGACGGGTGCCACGCCGGCGTCCGCATGATCACGCTGGACGAGAGCGACCCCTCGCGGATCCGGACCGGCATGGTCCATTTCAAAGAGCTGGGTCTGAAAAGCGAGAGCCTCGGCCTGATCCAGCGCCACTTCACCGACCGGGAAGTGATCAACGCCAAGGCCGCCCTCTGGGCTGCCGGCGGACTGGCTCTGACGGCGGCGGCCGCCGCCGTCGTCCGGAAAGCGATCCATTCAGGAGGAAAAGCATGAAAAACTCTTATCCCAACCGCTATCGGATCGGTCCCTTCGAACAGTTCACGCGGACCGTCCTCACCGTCGAGGACGGGCTTCCGTCCGGGCGGATCACCGCTCTCGCCTTCGACCGGGACGGCGCGCTCTGCATCGGCACCGACAGGGGCCTCGTCCGCCTGGCCGGCGGCGCTCTGACGCCGGTGGACCCGGGCGGCGAGGCGGCGGTCTCCGCCCTCTTCTGCGCCGGGGACGGGCGCCTGT
>JAEERN010000234.1 GCA_016285815.1 Clostridiales bacterium | reverse complement strand
CCGGGGCCGGCGTCTCCTCCGCGGGCTTGACCGGCGCCTCGACCACCGTGCTCTTCAGCGCGGCCTCGAGATTGTCCACCTGATTGTGGACGGTGATGTCGTTGAACAGCAGATTCAGCTCCGCCGTGTCAAGCACCTTGGACGGACTTTTGGGAGGGAGCCCGTGCTCCGACAGAATGGTCATGATGGCCTTGTTCGGAACGCCGAAATCCTTTGCGATATCGCTGATCCTGATCTTTTCAAACGTACTCATAACTCTCCTCCTCCAAGTCCCATGGCTTCGGACAGCGCAGCGTATACGCCGTCGGATATCTCCCGTTCCAGAGCCTTCGCGATGGCGCCGGAGCGGCGCGCCTTTTCCAGACAGACCGCGCTCCTGCAGACGTAGGCGCCCCGTCCGTTCCGCTTTCCGCGGAGATCCACCGCCGCGCCCCCGCCTTCCTCCGGCGGGACCGCCACGATCCGGACCAGCTCTTTCTTGGGCTTCATCTCCCGACAGCCGACACACATTCGTTTGGGTATTTTCTTCTGCTGCGCCATACGAGGCTCCGTTTCGTTAGATTTCAGGCAAAATTCACTTCGACGACCGGGAACGGATGTCGATCTTGCACCCCGTCAGCTTGGCGGCCAGACGCGCGTTCTGCCCCTCGCGGCCGATGGCCAGCGAGAGCTGGTCGTCCGGCACGACGATGGAACAGAGCCTGTCGTCGTTGCTCATCTCCGCGGAGAGCACCGTCGCCGGCGCCAGCGCCGCCGAGACGAACTCGCCGGGGTCGTCGGAATACTTGATGATGTCGATCTTCTCGCCGTTCAGCTCGTCGACCACGTTGTTGACTCTGGCGCCCTTCAGGCCCACGCAGGCGCCCACGGGCTCCACCGCCGGGTCGTTGGACCGGACGGCGATCTTCGTGCGGGAGCCGGCCTCCCGCGCCACGGAGACGATCTCGACCACGCCGTCGTAGATCTCCGGCACTTCGCTCTCGAAGAGCTTCCGGACAAAGCCGGGATGCGTCCGGGAGATCTGGAGCTGGGGACCCTTGGCGGACTTCTCCGCCCCGGCGGCTCCCTTCATGACGCCCACCAGATAGACCTTCAGATGCTGTCCCTCGCGGTAGGTCTCGCCGCGGATCTGCTCGGCCGGAGTCAGCAGCAGGGTCTGCTCTTCGTTCTTGCCCGCGATGGTCAGGATCACCGCGCCGGTGCGGCGGTCGATCTTATAGACCTGGGTGTTGAGGATCTCCTGCTCCTTCGAGGCGAACTCGCGGAAAATGGCGCCCCGCTCGGACTCGCGGATGCCCTGGATGATGACCTGCTTGGCCGTCTGGGCCGCGGTGCGGCTGAAGGCCAGCGTGTTGAGCCGGATCTTCACCGTGTCGCCTTCCTGACAGTCGGCGTACCCCGGGATCGTGCGCGCCTCTTCCGGCAGGATCTGCTCCTCGGGCCGCTCGATCTCCCGGGCTACGGTCTTGACCTCGTACATCTCAAGCGCCATGGTCTCGGGATCCATCTCGAATTCGACGTTGTCCCCCGCGTTGGGGTTCTCCCGGTGATAGGCGGCGGTCAGCGCCTGGCGGATCTTTTCCAGCATGTAATCCTTCGGGATCCCGCGTTCTTTCTCCAGATCTTCCAGCGCCTGATTGAATTCTTCGTTCATAGATCTTCCCGTCCTCTTATTGATAATCAAAGTGTATGCTGCACCGCGCGATCCCGTCCATCGGAACGGTCAGCTCCCGTTCGTCCTCCAGCCGGAAAACGATCTGCTCGCCCTCCCGGCGGACCAGCGCGGCGGTAAAGCTCTTGCCGAGGTCCTCGTGCTTCCGGAACAGCTTGACGTCCACCGTGCTTCCGGCAAAGGCGTCGTAGTCGCCGGGGCGGTACAGCTCCCGCTCGACCCCGGGCGAGCTGACCTCGAGAAAATAGCTCTGCTCGATGGGGTCCAGCTCGTCGAGCTTTTTGTCCAGCGCGCGGTTGACCGCCTCGCACATATCGATGGTCACGTTCCCCGGCGGCACGGTGTCCAGCGTGACCTTCAGACACCAGTCGCCGCCCTCTTTGAAGAACCGGACGTCCCAGACGACGCATCCGGCCTCCGCCGCATAGCGCTCCGCCCAGGTCCGCGTCAGTTCTGTGATCTCTTTTGCCGTCAAATCCGGTCCCTCCGAAAACGTTCCTTTCAAGAATATGGAGCGGGAAACCCGCTCCATACCATCCATCAAAACTTACCTTGTACAGTATAGCACATCCGCGGCCGCTTTGCAAGTGTTTTTTCCGCGATTTCGGCGGAAATCGGCGAAAAGTTTCCGCTTCGCCCGCCCCGCGGGGCCGTCTTCCCCCGCTCAGCGGTCCGGATCCACGCGCCAGGCCCCGTCCTGCTGCACCACGGTGATCCTCCCCTGACGGATACACCGGGGCAGGAACGCCGTCAACCCGGCGTCACCGTCCGACCAGCACTCGAATTCCAGCTGGAACACGGCGGTGGTCCCGTCGTCCGACGACTGCGCGGCCCGGGCGCTTTTCGTCTCGAAGCGGGAAAAGGGCGTCAGGCGTTTCCCCGGCACGCACAGCCGGTCCAGCGTATAGCGGTCCCCCCGCTTCAGCGCGGCGGCAAAGGCCGCGGCGATCTGCTGGGGCGAGGCTTCGGCCAGCGCCGCGGAGGACGGCGTGCTCAGCCGGTCAGTCCCCGCGATATAGTCCTCGACGCTGACGCCGTTGTGCGTCAGCTTCCGGTTCTTCAGCGTCTCCTGCGTGCCGCTGTTCAGGTCGAACAGCATCACGTCGCTGCTGGCGTTCAAAAGCGCCAGCGCATAGCGCCCGTTCTTCAGCACCTTCAGCAGATCGCAGGCCTTGCTGAAATACTCGGTGTCCTCGGGGTATTTCACGCCGGCCAGGTACAGCTCTCCGCCCCTCAGGCGCTGCATCAGCGCGCGGGAGCCGTAGGTCGCCAGCACCAGCCCGCCGCTGACGTCGGCGCTCTGTCCGTTGGCGTTGCCCAGATACATCGTGGCGGCGTAGGACGCGCCGCGCTTGTACAGCAGGCCCTCGGCGCAGCGTCCCATCAGCACCACCGCGCCGGGAATCAGCGCGGTGGCCTCCAGCGCGCTGGGACGCAGGGTGTAGGCCATGCCGGCCGTGTCCGCGAAATAGATCACGCTGTCGTAGGAGAGCAGCTCGTAGATGCGCCCGCTGAGCCCCGCGGTATACGTCCGCCGGTTCTCCCAGGTCTGATAGTTCAGGGCGTAGACCGACCAGAGCCCGTCGCTGCCGGACAGATAGACGATCTCGTTCTGTCCGAAGTGGAGCGTCCGG
>JAEERN010000233.1 GCA_016285815.1 Clostridiales bacterium | reverse complement strand
GCGGCTCCGGCTCCTCCGGCAGCTCCCGCTCCTCCTTCGGCGGCGGCGGCAGCCGGGGCGGCGGCGCGGGCCGCTGAGCGTTTTCCCTCTCCTTTGTAAAAAAACGCCCGTCCGGCGGATCTCCCGCCGGACGGGCGTTTTTTAGGGGGCGCCTCTCGCCGGGCGCCGCCCTTTGCGTGAGAAACGGTGCGGACGGTCCTCAAGACCGTCCGCACCGCTCTTTGCGTTTTTTCGCCGTCTCAGCCCGCCCGGCGCGAGAGGATTACCGTGAGATCCTCCGCGATCCGCGCGTTGGCGTTGAGCGCCGGCAGATCCAGCGTGTGCTGCTGGCCGTCCACCGTGAACTGCACCCGGAAGCCGACCCGGTTGGGCGCTTCGGCGGGCAGATAGTAGTTGAAATAGCTCACGGTGCTGAGGGCCTTCAGAAAGAAGACGTCCACGCCGCACCGCTTGCGGTTGTTCTGATACACGAACAGCTTGCTCTCCGTCACGTACAGATAGACGACCTGTCCGTCCGTATCCGGCCAGTTGGCCTGATAGATCAGCGATTCCCCTCCGACGAGGTCCGCTACGTTGACCATACGTTCTCCGCCTTTCCGATCGTCCTGCCGGCCCGGGACGCGCGCGCGTCCGCGCCGGTCAGTGGATGAACTGCCAGATCTCCGGCAGCTCGCCGAGGATGCCCGGCAGACCCGCGGCCGCCGCCAGCGCGAAAAGCGCGACGGACGCGTACACCGCGATCCAGACCGCCAGCACGCAGACCGTCACGGCCAGCGTCAGCGCGTTGTACACGATGCCGACGATGCCCGTGACCTTGCCCACGGTGCCGAACGCCGAGGCGTCGCCCGCCGCGGCGGCGCGCCGCGACAGGATCAGGCTCACCACGGCGGCGGCCAGCGAGGGGATCGGCCCGGCCAAACCGGCCAGAGACGCGATCCCCGCGATCATGGAGGCCAGCCCGGTGCCCCGGCCCGGCCTTTTGGCCGGCGCGGGCTTTTGTGCGTTCGTCTCCATGGCGCCCGCCTCAGCGGAAGATCTCGTCGAAAACGCCCTGGCTGTACGCGGCGCCGCCGGCGGTCAGCAGCACGATGATCCAGACGATCACGGCGATCACGATGGCGGCGATGGCGACGATGCTCAGGATCAGACCGACGGTGGACGTGATCTTGCCGGCCTTGGCAAAGCCGGAGGTGTCGCCCGCGGCGGCGGCCTTTTTCGACATCACCAGACCGATGATGGCGCAAACCAGGCTGAGGATGCCGGACTCGAACCCCACGAGAGAGGCGATGCCGAGGATCATGGAGATGATGCCGTTCTTCTTGCTGACCGGAGCGGGCTGGGGCTCATACTGCGCATAGGTATAATCGTACTGCGGCTGAGGCTGGGCCTGCTGCTCGTACTGCGGCTGAGCGTAGACCGGCTGCTCCGGCTGGGCGTAGGGCTGCTGGCCCTGAGGCTGTTGATTGTTTTCCATATAGATTTCTCCTTTCCATTCCGCCGCGGCCGTTTCGCCCGCGGCGGTTCCACACGGTTGCAGACAGGGGCGGTCAGAACCGCCCGCCGAACTCCTCGACCGCGGCGCCCCACCCGGCCACCGCGAGCATGATCACGAAGACCGCCGCGATGATCAGACAGGCGACCAGACCGAGGATCGAAAAGACGAGGCCCACGGTGGCCATTCCGCCGCCGCCGCCCTTCTTCTTGCCGACCGCGGCCAGGATCAGGCCCGTCAGCGAAAGCGGGAAGCCGAGGCCCGCCAAAAAGTAGGAGACCGACGCCAAGAACCCCAGGATCCCCAGGATCATGGACGCGATCCCGGCTCCCCTGCCGCCCTTGCGGGCCGGCTGTTCGTACGCCGGCGCGGCATACGCATAGGGGGAGACCGGCTGGGCCGCGTAAGTCGGCTGGGGCGTATAGGCCGGCTGGACCGTGACCGTCGTCTGCGGCGCGTAGCCCGTCTGCGGCACATAGCCCTGCTGCGGCGCGTAGCCCTGCTGCGGCGCGTAGCCCTGCTGCGGCGTGTAGCCTTGCTGCGGCGCGTAGCCTTGCTGCGGCGCCGGGCCCGGATAGACGGCGACGTAGGGCGTCTGCTGCGGCTGCGGCGGATAGACCGGCTGAGGCGCCGCAGGCGTCGTCGGGCGGTTTTCCACGGTCATCGCACTCCTTTCCAAAAGTCCGCTACGGGCGGGGAATGCTCCCCGCCCGTAAACGTTCCGGTCGATATGGCCCGCTTGTTATCTCCAGGAACCGCTCGCCGCGGCAAAGCCGCCCGCGATGGCGATGATGATGATGACCAGCACGGCGACCGCACCGATGATGCCCAGGATCAGGCCGATGACGGAGAAGATCTTGCCGAGCTTCGGGAACTTGCCCGTGTCGCCGGCCGCGATGGCCTTCTTGGACAGGACCAGGCCGATGATGGCGCAGATCAGACCGCCGATGCCGGACTCACAGAGGCCGATGGAGGCGATGCCGAGGATCATGGAGACGATGCCGGTCTTCTTGCTGACGGGGGCCGGGGCCGGCTGATACTCGGGCTGGGTATACTGCGGATACTGGTTGTTTTCCATGGTCGAAACTCCTTTTTCTCTTCTTCTCGACGCGCCGCCGGGCCGGCGGATCGCTCCGCCCGCACGGGACCGCTCTTCTCATTATGTTTATTATATGCCCCTCCGACTTCGTTGTCAAGCAAGTTTTTCCATCCTTTTCAAAAAATGCCTCTTTTTTTCTTCGGTCTTTCCCGTTCCGGTCCGGCAAATCTTGACAAATCCCGCGCCTGCGGGTAAAATAGAAACAACTCTTTCACAGAGGGGAGGGCGTCTCCCTTGTCCAACGACAATCCGCACAAAGGCCACCGGGACCGCCTGCGTCAGCGCGCCGCCGCCGATCCCCGGCTCGAGACCTTTTCCGACCACGAGCTGCTGGAGCTTTTGCTGTTCTACGCGATCCCGCGGTGCGACACCAACGCGCTGGCCCATCGTCTGGTCGACACCTTCGGCGGCCTGCGCGGCGTGCTGGAGGCCTCTCCAGAAGAGCTTTCCGCCGTGGAGGGCGTCGGTCCCGGCGCGGCCCTGTTCCTTTCGCTGTTCCCGGCGGTCACCCGCCGCTATCTCCGCTCGCGGACCGTGCGCGCCGTGGCGCTGACCGACACGGCCATGCTGGGCGAGGCGCTGATGCCCTATTTCATCGGCCTTCGCGAAGAGGCGGTCTACGTTCTGTTCCTCGACGCCAAACGCCGCACCATCTCCTGTGACTTCATCGGCGAGGGCAGCGTCAACGCCGTCTCGCTGAACACGGCGAAGATCGTCCGCCTGGCTGCGGCGCGCAAGGCGCGCTATGCCGTGCTGGCCCACAACCACACCAACGGCTTCGCCAACCCGTCGGAGCAGGACGTCTCCACCACGCGCCGCGTCGCCGCGCTGCTGCAGACCGTGGGCGTGACCCTGCTGGACCACATCATCGTCGCCGACCCGCTGGGCGACAGCAGCGACCCCTGCGACTTCGTCTCGCTGGCCGACAGCGGCGTGTTCCTGCGGCTGTGACCGCACCGTCCCCGGACCGACCGAGGGCCCCGGCTTTTTGAAAGCCGGGGCCACGTTTTTTCTCCTTTTCGCGGGCGGCCGTCTCTTCCGGCCCCGCCCCGCGGAGGTCACTGCATCCCCGCCGTCCGGTACTCGTCGTTCAGCCGGTAATAGGGACAGCCGCGCCGCCGGGACGGGGCGAAGACCTCTTCCGCGGCCATGCGGGCCACGTCGTCCTCGTCCGGACAGGCCATGCAGACGAACTCCTCGTCGTTTTCATCGTACACCCAGAACGTGCAGGTCTCGCACTCCATTTTTTCGCCGCCTCCGTTCCCCGGCCCCGCCGGGCGGGTCTATGATACCACACGGCGCGGTCCTTGTCAAACCGCGTCCGGCAGAACGCAAAACGCCGATCCGTGCAGCTCGGATCGGCGTTTTGCAAGGGAAAAGATCGAAACGTTGAGATTGTCGTGGATCAAAGTGCCGGGGCGGGGGAAACGAACCGCATGGCCCTGGCGAACAGCTCGGCGCTCAGGCCGGCCAGCTCGGCGGGGGACAGCAAAAACCGCTCCACCGGGGCGATGGCGCCGAACAGGTCGGCGAAGAACAGGCGCACGGTGACCTTTTTCCCGGTCTCGTCCCGGGTGGAAACGTCACAGACCTCGTCCAGCGCGAACTCCTCCGCGCCGAAGTCCTCGCACACCTGACGCCCCGCCGCGTCGCACAGGCTCTCGCCCGCCTCGCACGGCGCCATGGGAAGCTCCGCCGCGCCGTCTTTTTTGAAAAACAACCACTTGTCGCCGATCCGCGCTGCCACCGCGGCGATCGTCGCCGCCGGCCCGCGGCCGTCCGTCTTTTTTTCCGTCATATCAGGGACCTCCCCTTTCGCGTCGTTTGCGGACCGGAGGCCCTCGGTCCCGCCTTCGCCGGTCGCCCGGCGGGACGGACCGCTTTTCCGGCCGCACCGTCATTGTAGCACAGCCGTCCCCGTTTGTCACTCTATACCCGCCCGGCGGGGCTCTACGCCGTTTTTTCGCCGCTCTATGCCGCCGAACAGCAAAATAGAGCGCGGCCGCGCGGCTCTACTCTCAGGAGAATCCCCCGTCGCCGCGCGGTTTGCGCAGCCGCGCCCGCCGCGCTTCTCACGGGTCGCAGCGGAACCTCGCCTCCAGGCGCAGCGCCTGCGTCAGCGCGGCAAGGAACTCGCTGTTGGTGGCGCGGCCGCGGCCGGCGCTCACTGTGTTGCCGAAATACCGCTCCAGCACCGCGGGCGTGCTGCGGTCAAAGGCCATCTCGACGGCGCTTCGGATGTTCCGCTCGACCGCCTTCCGGGTCTTGCCGTGCTTCTCTCCCAACAGCGGGTACAGCCGCTTCGTGACCGTCCGCGACAGCGTCGGATCGTCGAAGCAAAGGCGAAGCGCGTCGCCGATCTCCGCAAAGCCCTCGCACGAGTACGGGACGCCCAGCGCCTTCAGCATAGCGTCGATGCTCCGGTCCAGATCGAACGACCCGTTGGCGCAGAGCATCCGCCGGTACGCGACCAGGTCGACGATCTTCTCCGCCAGACGGGCCGAATTGACCGGCAGGATCAGCAGACAATCCGGCTTCGCCTGCTGAAGGCGATACGACAGGAAGCCGTTGAGGAAGGGCGAGAGCAGGATCACGGGCAGCGTGCGCTTTTTCTCCTTGACGCGCCGGCAGACGTCCAGCCCGTCCTCGCCGGAGAGGAACACGTCGGCGAGCAGCACGTCGCAGAGGGAGGCCAGAACGCCTCTCACCGCTTCGTCGCCGTTTTCCGCGGTGCCCACCACGTCGAACCCGCACGCGGCCAGCATCTCGTTCTTCACTTGCCGCGCCTCCGGATCGTTCCACGCCGTATAGACCCGGATCGCGCGCTCCGTCTCCGCTCGCGCCCGCTCCAAAGCGATCTCCACTTCTTCCTCTGCAAAAACGGCCCGGTCTTGTCAGCCGGGTCCTTTTTTATTATACCAGCTTTTGCCGGAAGGTTCAATCGCTTCGGACCGCTTTTTCACCGCTTTTCGCGCAGTCTGCAGCAAAAAAACCCTCCCCGGGAACAAAACAGGGCCGCCGGATCGCTCCGGCGGCCCTCTGAAAGGCGGATCGTTTTTTCGCTCAGGCTTCCACAGGCGGGACCGCGTCCTTGTGCGAGAGGTTGATGCGGCCCTTTTCGTCGATCTCTTCGAACTTGACCCACAGCATGTCGCCCACGTTGCAGACGTCCTCGACCTTGTCGATGCGCTTCTTGGCCAGCTTGGAGATGTGGACCAGGCCCTCTTTGCCCGGGGCGATCTCGACGAAGGCGCCGAAGGTCATGATCCGGGTCACGCGGCCCAGGAACATCTGTCCCGGTTCGGGCTCGAACACGATGCTCTTGATGGTGGCCTCCGCGGCGCGGCAGGCCTTGATGTCGCTGCTGGAGATGAAGACGCGTCCGTCCTCCTCGATGTCGATCTTGGCGCCGGTGTCGGCCACGATCTTCTGGATCACGGAACCGCCCTTGCCGATGACCTCGCGGATCTTTTCCACGTCGATCTGCATCTGGATCATCTTCGGCGCGTATTCGGAGAGCTCGGCCCGCGGCGCGGGGATGCAGGGCAGGATGATCTCGTCCAGGATCTCGAGCCGCGCCTCATAGGTCTGGTTCAGCGCTTCCCGGATGATCTCGGGGGTGAGGCCGTCGATCTTCAGGTCCATCTGGATGGCCGTGATGCCGTTCTTGGTGCCGGCGACCTTGAAGTCCATGTCGCCGAAGAAGTCCTCGACGCCCTGGATGTCGGTGAACACCATCCAGCGTTCGCCCTCGGTGATGAGGCCGCAGGAGATGCCCGCCACGGGGGCCTTGATGGGAACGCCCGCGTCCATCAGCGCCAGCGTGGAGCCGCAGACAGAGCCCTGAGACGTCGAGCCGTTGGAGGACAGGACCTCAGACACCAGGCGGATGCAGTAGGGGAAGTCGGCCTCGGCGGGGATGACCGGCTCCAGCGCGCGCTCTGCCAGAGCGCCGTGGCCGATCTCGCGGCGGCCGGGGCTGCGGGCGGCACGGGCTTCGCCGACGCTGTAGCTCGGGAAGTTGTAGTGGTGGATATACCGCTTGCTGGTCTCGGGCGAGACGCCGTCCAGCGGCTGATAGTCGGCCACGGTGCCCAGCGTGACGCTGGTCAGCACCTGGGTCTGGCCGCGGGTGAACATGCCCGAACCGTGGGCGCGGGGCAGGATGCCCACTTCGGCGGCCAGAGGCCGGATCTGGTCCATGCGGCGGCCGTCGACCCGCTTGTGATCGTCCAGCAGCCAGCGGCGGACGACGAACTTCTCCAGCTTGTAGAGACACTCGTCGAAGGCGGCGTCGCTGTCGGGGTACTTCTCGCCCAGCGCGGCGACGACCTTTTCCTTCAGAACGGCCAGATTGGCGTCCCGCACGGTCTTGTCGTCGGTGTCCATGGCGGCGCGCATATCGTCGAGGAAGCCGGCCTTGATCTCGTCGAACAGCTCCTCGGGGACGTTGACGTGGGGATAGTCGAACTTCGGCTTGCCCAGCTCGGCCTGGATGCCGCTGATGAACTCACAGATGGGCTTGATCTGCTCGTGGGCCAGCATGATGGCGTTGTACATGATGTCGTTGGGGATCTCTTTGGCCCCGGCCTCGATCATGACGACCTTTTCCTTCGTGCCCGCCACGGTGAGAGACAGGGTCGAAGCGGCCCGCTCTTCTTCGGTGGGGTTGATGACGTATTTCCCGTTGACGAAGCCCACGTTCAGCGCGGCGGTGGGGCCGCTCCACGGGATGTCGGAGATGGACAGCGCCACGGACGTGCCGATCATGGCGCAGATCTCGGGCGAGTTGTCCTGTTCGACGCTCATGACGGTGCAGGAGATGCAGACGTCGTTCCGCATGTCCTTGGGGAACAGCGGGCGGATGGGCCGGTCGATGACGCGGGACGTCAGGATGGCGTGCTCGCTGGGGCGGCCCTCCCGGCGGCCCCAGGACCCGGGGATGTGGCCCACGGAGTAGAGCTTTTCCTCATAGTCCACGGACAGCGGGAAAAAGTCGATGCCGTCGCGGGGCTTGGCCGACGCGGTGGCGTTGACGAGAACGACGGTATCGCCGTATCTCACGAGGCACGAGCCGTTGGAAAGGCCCGCCATTTTGCCGATCTCGATCTTCATCGGACGGCCGCCGACGAGCGTTTCATACTCGTGGGTGTTGAACTGCATTCTGGTGATCATGCTTTTCGGTGTCCTCCTGTTCTTTTTTGGTGGGGAGAGCGCCCTTTAGCACTTGAAGCCGCCGTCCCTCCGGGATGCTTTCCGCCGACGGAAGGCGCCTTCAACTGCTAACAGGCGCCGCCCCGGTTTTTGCTTTGGGGAAACGCCAAGGGTCCGGCGGACAGAGGACCCTCTGTCCGCCGGACGGTCTCGGGGTTTACTTGCGGATCTCGAGCTTTTCGATCAACGCGCGGTAACGCACGATGTCCTTGCGCTGCAGATAGTCCAGCATGGAACGGCGGTTGCCGACCATCTGGAGCAGGCCGCGGCGGCTGTGGTTGTCCTTGGGATGGGTCTTCAGGTGCTCGTTGAGCTCCTTGATGCGGGCGGTCAGGATGGCGATCTGGACCTCGGGAGAGCCGGTGTCGGTCTCGTGGGTGCGGCTCGCTTCGATGACGGCCTTTTTCTTTTCGCTGCTGATCATGGGTGTCTTCACCTTTCTCATTATTTTGCGCAGACCGCCGCGGGACCGGGCCGGAAGCGGGTGAATCCCCCCGTTTCGGGGCTTTGTCTGTCCGTCTCAGTCTGGGGCTAATGCGCACTTTGATATCATACCACAAAACTTTTCCTTTGTAAACCCCCGGCCCACCGGTTTTTTTCGTTTTTTCAAAAAGATTTTTTCCGCTTGCTTTTGCCGCCGCGTTGTGATATCCTGTTCCTGTCGAAAAAACGCCCCGAAAGGAGAGGACCGAAATGGTCAAGAACGGATACCAGCTTCCCGTCGAACACCGCGAGCACATGCGCGGCGGCGACGGCACCGTCACCCTTCGCGCTTTCCTGTCCCCGGAGGAGATGCACGGGAAAAACCGCCTGTTCTCCCGGCTGACGCTGCCCCAGGGCGCGTCCATCGGCTTTCACGAGCACCACGGCGAGAGCGAGATCTTCGTCGTCGTCAGCGGGACCGGCCTGTTCAGCGACAACGGCCGCGAGGTCCCCGTCGGCCCGGGCGACGTCTGCGTCACCGTGTCCGGCACCGGCCACGCCATCCGCTGCACCGGAAGCCAGGATCTGGAGCTGGTGGCGCTGATCGTGCTGGATTGAACGCCCGCGTCCCGGCAAAGACCGCGGGCCGGCCCTCCGCTTCCGGAGAGCCGGCCCGTTTTTCTCTGCTCTTTTCGCCGCACGGGGCCGTCACACCAGCCGGATCGAGACCGGCTCCATGGTGAACTCCGTCCCGTCGGACAGGCGGACGCGGGCGTCGGTGAGCCGCTCGTTGTAGAAGGCCAGCTCGCCGCTCTTCAGCGCGGCGGCGTAGACGCCGCGGGGATGCTCGGCGGTCAGCATCTTCTTCGTCAGCGGATCCAGGTCGTCCATCCCCATCAGGATGTCGGCCACGTCGTCGATGAAGTCGTCCAGCGGCTCGCGCATCTCCGGCGGCAGGAAGACCTGTCCCGCGCCGACGTCGCCCGCCGCCCAGCGGCGGTAGACCGACTGGTCCCCTTCCACCGTCATGGGCCCGCGGATGTTGTTGGACTGCAGCACCGGGCAGATCACCCGGCCGCCGCCCCGGACCCACGCGTCGATGCGGTCCAGCGCCTCGGCCTCGATGACGTCGCCCTCGTGGTTCCGGCCCAGGATCACCAGGACCTTATAGCGCTCCAGCGCCCCGTCCCGGATCATCTCCTCCGAGCAGAAGTCATAGTCCAGCTTCCGCCGCAGGGGGAACACCTGACTGAAGAAGGACGACCCCTCGAGATAGCGGATCGCCGCGTCGCCGATGCGGCCCTGGGTGTCCGGGTACAGCACGGCCACCTCGGTCAGCGGCTCGCTCCGGCGGTCCAGCAGCGGCGAGTACTTCAGCCAGCGGCTGCTGCCCAGCTCGCTGCCGGTGATGTTGGGGTAATAGTAGAACAGATGGCTGCCGTTGTTGCAGAGGATGTTGTACAGCCGGTTCATCACGCTGCGCACCGTGCCGAAGCCCGCCGGCTCGGACCCGAACTTGACGCCGTAGAACCGGGCGGCGCTGGCCAGCATCCGGGTGATGGCGAAGTTCAGCTCATAGCTCTCGTCCTCGTTGGTGGCGCGGATGCCGCCGCCGACGGGCTTCATGCCCTTGGCCTGGGCGGAAAAGTCCGTGCCGCACTCGGCATAGCCCCAGCCGCCGGAGCTCTGGTAGATGTCCAAGTCCTTCAGCTCTTCCCGCATCCAGACGGCCCAGCGGTTGCACCAGTCGGTCATCTCGTCGGTGTACCAATCCACGAAGTCCTTGCGCTTGCGGCGGCTGTCCGTCATGACCGGCAGGAAGGTGCGGACCTCCTCGAAGCTCGCGAACCCGTCGCCCCAGGCCTTGTTCAGCGCCTCGACCGTGCCGTACTTCTTCTCCATGGCGGCGCGGAACTTGACCTGCGCCATGTCGTCCCCCGCCCACCAGCCGATGTGCATGTGCTCGGGCCGGTGCTTATAGCCCCAGTTGCCGCTGGCGGGGTACTGGCTCTCGCCGTAGTTCCCGCTGGGGCCCAGCCGACAGCCGAAGACCTTGTCGCCCCAGCTGTTGTAGTGGCGGCCGAACTCGTGGAGATACGCCGAGACGTAGGGCGTCTGCTGTTCACTGAAGATCGAGGGGCAGTTGTTCTCTTCCCCGTGCTCGAGACACTTGAAGCCCACGAAGCCCTCGGTCCGCTCCCGGTACCATTCGGGCAGGGCGTAGGCCGAGCCGCCGATGACCAGCGGGAACCACTTCATGCCGTACTCCGCGCCCTTGTTGACGACCGCGTCGTAATAGCTCCAGTCGAATTTCCCCTGTTCGGCCTCGACCATGTCCCAGCGGACGTAGCTCTCGATGCCGTTGAAGCCCAGGGACCGCATCTTGGGCACCAGCTCTTCCATGCGGTCCAGCGTCGCCTCCAGCTCTTCCCGGCTGCACGAGAACGAGTGGTCGCCCACCGTGGCCACCAGCTGCATCCCCCGCTCCAGCGTCAGGGGGACGCGGATCTCGTCCGGCTTGACGCGCAGGGCCTTCGCCTCGCCGATCAGCGCCTCGTCCCGGCCCGGGACCATGGTCACCTCCGTGGCCGTGGGGATGCCCCGCACGCCGACGACCGGCGCCCTGCCCGCGTCGCCCTCCTCCGCGGTCCAGACGAACGCGCCCAGCCGCGCCTTGCCCGTGTTGCACATGGTCCAGCCGGCCACAGCCTCGGCCTCCCGGCCGTTGACCGTCACCGAGGCGTTCTCCGCCACCGCGTCCACGAACCGGATCGCCACGGTGTACGGCCCCGGCGCCTCCAGCGTCCGGTCCGTCTCATAGACCGTCTCCCGCCGTTTGTACAGGCTGATCTCGTCCTCCGCGGGAACGCTTTTCCTCACGAACGAAAACATACTTCGATCCTCCTCGATCTTATCTGCTTCCCGCCGTCTCCGCAGCGGGGCCTTTTCTTTTTGCGGGGGCTCATCCCCGCTCCGGCGCGCGGCCGCAGACGGCGCGGGTCACGCCGCCCAGATCCTTCCGCGTCCGAAGGCCTTCCAGACCGGCCCGCTCCATCAGCCCGGCCACGGCCTTGTCCTGGCCCAGACCGACCTCGAAGCACAGCGGCGCCCCCGGCGCCAGCGCCGCGGTCCAGCCCGCGGTCACCGCGCGGTAAAAGTCCAGCCCGTCGGCGCCGCCGTAAAAGGCGGCCCTCGGCTCGAACGCGTCCGGCAGGGGCTCGTCCGTCCGCAGATAGGGCGGGTTGCAGACGATCCCGTCCAGCGAGCCCGCCGCGAAGGGCGGCGGGGCGAAGGCGTCGGCCCTCAGCGTCCGCGCCCGGTCCGACAGACCGCACCG